>NZ_DSDD01000241.1:0-11340 GCF_011048875.1 Rhodovulum sp. | reverse complement strand
GCGTTGCGCCGCGTGCGAAAAGGTCCGGATCGGCCCAGGTCTCGGCCCCGGCGGGATGCGTCCCGACCGCCAGATCGAGGTAAAGCCCATGCGCCATCCCCGCATCCCGGGCTGCTGCGCGGATATCGCCAAGCTGGCGCTCCGCGCGGAATTGCAGCCATGAGTGAAAGGCAATGGCGTCCGGGTTCTCGGCGGCAAAGGCGCTGACGGCCGGGGCATCGGGCGCGCGATACGCCGCCGGCCAGTCGGACCAGTAGGGGCCGAACCGGTCCGACAGCGCCTGATGCAAGGCGAAACGGTCAAGATCCGCCCCCTCGGCCGCGCGAAACCCGACCAGTGCCGCCCTTTCGTCGGGGCAGATCGCGGCAAAGGCGGCGCGCAGGCCGGCCAGCCGCCCGGCAATGGCGGGCGCGTAATCCACAAGCGCCCCGCCAGGCGTTCGGGCTTCGCCCGGACAGGCCAGATGGGCGACATTGAACCGCCTTCGGCTGGACGGCGAATAGGGGCTGATCGCCTGCGGATCGCCCGGAAAGCCAGCATGGATCGGATTGATGCCCACAAAGCCCGCGCCCAGCGCCCCGATCCCGGCGGTGACCGCGCAGAGATCGGCGTAATCCCCCAGCCCGCCCGTTTCCGCATCCCGCAGGCCATAAAGCGGAACCGTCACCCCCCAGCCGCGCGGCGGCAGCGGCAGGCGGGGCGGCGCGGATAACAGCGTCATGCGGTGGCCCCCGACGATCAGATCATGCAGGCCAGGCGGCAGGGGCGGCAGCGAAAGGGTATCCTTGGCCCGACCCTCGTGGCAGGTGCCGTCCTCGAGTTCGAGCCGCCAGGCCCCTCCGCATGTCGGCCGCAGCACCGGGGCAGACCCGGCCTCGAGAACGAGCCACGCAGGCAACGGCCGGGCGGCCTCTCGGGCCTTCAGCGCGGCCAGCGTTCCGGCCGCCTCGGCCTCGGACCCGGCGGCCAGACCCATCGCCGCCAGAAGGGCGCGCGCCGTCTCGGGGTCGGTCTCATGCGTCACGCCCTCCAGATCGCAATACTGCGGCAGGATCCCCGCCATAGCGGCAAGCCGTGACAGCGCGCTTGTCATGATGCGGGCTCCAGAATCAGCACGGCCACGGCCTCGGCGGGCATCGCCAGCGGCCCCGCGACAGGTTCGGGGACAAGGTCGGGGCGCGAAGTGTCCAGATGTAGGCTCCAGCGCAGGCCTTCGGGGGCGTCGGGTACGGACACGTCGACCGCGGGGCCCGCGTTCAGCACGGCGAAGATCGCGTATTCCTGCGCGGCATATTCGGGCGTGCCGGCCGCGGTACGCAGCTCGACCGCGATCAGCCGCAACTCCGGATCCTCCCAATCCGCGCGGGTCATCGGCGCACCATCGGCCCGGCGCCAGAACAAATCCTCGATCCCGTCGATGTCCCGCTCGCGGGAATGGAGAAACAGCTTCTGCCGCAGAATCGGATGCGCCTTGCGAAAGGCGATCATCCGGGCGGTAAAGCGCAGGAAGTCGTGATCGGCCCCGTGCCAGTCAAGCCATGAAATCGCGTTGTCCTGGCAATAGGCGTTGTTGTTGCCCTGCTGCGTGTGGCCCAGTTCGTCGCCCGCCAGGATCATCGGCGTGCCCTGCGCCAGCAGCAGCGTCGCCATCATGTTGCGCCGCCGCTGCGCCCGCGCGGCAAGGATCGCGGGATCGTCGGTCGACCCCTCGACGCCGAGATTGTCCGAGTAATTCGCCGAATGCCCGTCGCGCCCCTCCTCGCCATTGGCAAGGTTGTGTCGGGTGGCATAGCTGACCACATCGGCCAGCGTGAAGCCGTCATGGGCGGTTATCATGTTGACCGACGAGGTGGCAGGCCGCCCCGAGTGATCGAACTGCGCGGCCGACCCCGTAAGCCGCCCGGCCAGATCCGGCGCCCGCCCCGGATCGCCCCGCCAGAAGCGGCGCACGCCGTCGCGGAACCCGTCATTCCATTCCAGGAACGGCGCCGGAAAGCCGCCCAGCCGGTAGCCGCCGGGGCCGATATCCCATGGCTCGGCGATCAGCTTGACGCGGGACAGGACCGGATCCTGCCGGATCGCCTGAAAGATCGCTGCACGCGCATCGAACCCGTCCGCCCCCCGGCCCAGCGCCGCCGCAAGGTCAAACCGGAAGCCGTCGACATGCATCACTTCGACCCAGTAGCGCAAACTGTCCATCACCATCCGCAGCACCATCGGATGGTCGATATTCAGCGTGTTGCCGCAGCCCGTGTCGTCGATGTAATGGCGCCGATCATCGGCCAGCCGGTAATAGCTGGCATTGTCGATACCGCGAAAGGCCAGCGTCGGGCCAAGCGCGTTGCCCTCGCAGGTATGGTTATAGACGACATCAAGGATCACCTCGATCCCGGCGGCATGCAGGCGGGCGACCATACGCTGGAACTCGGCGATATCGCCGTTTTCCATGTAGCGCGGTTCGGGCGCGAAATAGCCCAGCGTCTGGTAGCCCCAGTAGTTCCGCAGCCCCTTTTCCACCAGAAAGCGGTCGTTCAGGAAGGCATGCACGGGCAACAGTTCGACCGCCGTGATCCCCAGGCGGACATAGTGGTCCAGCATCTGGTCAGAGGCCAGCGCACGGAACCTGCCTGGTGCATGGACCTGGGGATGGCGCATGGTCAGGCCCCGGACATGGGCCTCGTAGATCACGGTCTCGGTCAACGGCGTGCGGGGCTGAGCATCCGCGCCCCAGTCGAAACTGTCGGCCACCACGATGGAGCGCGGCATGTAGGGCGCACTGTCGCGCTTGTCGAAGCTGAGATCGGCCCGCGGTGAGCCCATCTCATAGCCCATCAATGCGTCGTTCCAGATCGGATGCCCCGACAGCCGCCGCGCATAGGGGTCGATCAGCAGCTTGTAGGGGTTGAAACGATGCCCCTGGTCGGGTCGATAGGGTCCGTGGACGCGATAGCCGTAATGCCGGCCCGGCATCAGCCCGGCGATATGGCCGTGCCAGACATGGTGCGTGCATTCGGGCAGGTCGATATTGGCGATCTCGTTGCGGCCGTTCTCGTCGAAAATGCACAGCGTGACGCGGCTGGCATGTTCCGAGAACAGCGCGAAATTGACGCCCTCGCCATCGAAATGGGCGCCGAGCGGGTCCGGGCAGCCGGCGGTGATCGTCTTGGGCAAGGTCATCGGGGGCGCGCGATCTCCCGGTAAAGCGCGGCATAGGCGGCAGCCGACACGCCCCAGCCGACCGGCGCGCGCATGCCGTTGCGCTGGATCTTCTGGAAGGTCGCGGGATCGGCATGAAGATCGCACAGCCGGTCCAGCGCGGTGGCCAGCGCCCCGGCCGTGACAGGGGCGAACTGCACGCCCGTTGCCACGCCTGCCGCCAGTGCCGCGGGGTTGGCGTCGATCACCGTATCGGCCAGCCCCCCGGTGCGCGCGACAACCGGCACGGTGCCATAGCGCAACCCGTAAAGCTGCGTCAGCCCGCAGGGTTCAAAGCGCGAGGGCACAAGGATCGCATCGCCCCCCGCGATCATCCGGTGCGACAGCGCCTCGTCATATCCGATGCGCACGGCGACGCCCGGATGCGCCTCGGCCGCGTCGCGCCATGCCGCCTCGAGCGCCGGATCGCCCGAGCCCAGCAGCGCCAGCCGCCCGCCCCGCACGATCAGCCGCGGCAGCGCCTCCAGAAGCAGGTCCAGCCCTTTCTGTTCGCTCAGACGGGAAACGACGACGCAAAGCGGGCCATCGCCCTCGGGCAGGCCCATTTCCCCGACCAGCGCGGCGCGGGCCTTTGCCTTGCCGCGCGGGGCCTTGTAGGGCGAGATATGGGGGTCGGTGGCGGGGTTCCACATGGCCTCGTCGATGCCGTTCAGGATGCCCGAGACATCCGCCCCACGCGCCCGGATCACGCCGTCAAGCCCCGCGCCGAAATCCGGACCGGCCAGTTCGCGGGCATAGGTGGGGCTGACGGTCGTCACCTTCCAGCCATAGACCAGCCCCGCCTTCAGCGCCGAGATCTGGCCGTAGAATTCCATTCCATCGGGCTGAAACGCCCAGCCGGGCAGGGCAAGCGCGGCCAGCCGTTCGGGCGGGATCAGCCCGCGAAAGGCCATGTTGTGCACCGTCATCACGCTGGGCAGATCGACTCCCCACGCCTTGAGATAAATCGGCGCCAGCCCCGCCTGCCAGTCGTGGCAATGGACCAGATCGGGCCGCCAGTCGCCCACACCCTCGGCCCCGATCCGCGCGGCCATCCACGACAGCGCGGCAAAGCGCATGTCGTTGTCGGGCCAGTCCTGCCCGGCCTCGTCCAGATAGGGGCCGCCGGGGCGGTCATAGAGATGCGGCGCATCAAGGACGAACAGCGACAGCCCCGCCGTCGTCCCCTGCAACAGGCGTACCGGCCCGCCGAACAGGTCATCGCCATGCCAGACGGGTTCGGCCTTGGGCAGCGCGGCCAGCACCGGCCGATAGCCCGGCAGCAGCACCCGCATCTCGACCCCCTCGGCCGCCAGCGCCGCGGGCAGCGCGCCGACCACATCGGCCAGCCCGCCGGTCTTGACCAGCGGCACGCATTCCGAGGCGACGGACAGGGCCCGGATCATGCGGCGGCGGCCCTGCGGTCCAGCATCGGCTGGGTGATCAGCGTCACGCCCCCCTCGGTCACCCGGAACCAGCGCGCGTCCTCGTCCGGATCCTCGCCGACGATCAACCCGCTAGGGATGACCACCCCGCGGTCGATCACGACATTCTTCAGCCGCGCATTTCGGCCCACCACGACATAGGGCAGCACAACCGCGTGATCGAGCACCGAGTAGGAATTGGTATGCACCATCGTGAACAGAAGCGAGTTGCGCACCTCGGTCCCCGAGATGATACAGCCGCCCGAGACCATCGACGACACCGCCGTACCGCGCCGGTCCTCCTCGTCATGGACGAATTTCGCGGGCGGCACGCTTTCGGAATAGGTCCAGATCGGCCAGTTGCGGTCCCACAGGTTCAGTTCGGGCGTGAAATCGGTCAGGTCGATATTCGACTTCCAGAACGCATCCACCGTGCCCACGTCGCGCCAATAGGCATTGGCCTCGGGATGATCCCGCACGCAGGATTTGGCGAAGCGATGCGCCATCGCCTTGCCGTTCTTCACGATCTGGGGGATCAGGTCCTTGCCGAAATCATGGCTGGAATTCGGATCCGCGGCGTCATGGATCAGAAGATCGCGCAGGAATTTCCAGTCGAAGACATAGATCCCCATCGAGGCCAGGCAAGTCGCCGGATCGCCCGGCAGCGTGGGCGGATCGGCGGGTTTCTCGACAAAGGCGGTGATCCGGTCGCTCGTATCCACCTGCATGACGCCAAAGGCGCTGGCCTCGGATTTCGGCACGGCCAGGCAGCCCACCGTCACATCCGCCCCGCTGGCGACATGCTGGCGCAACATGATCTCGTAATCCATCTTGTAGACGTGATCGCCCGCCAGGATCAGCACGAAATCAACGCCGTAGCTGTCCACGATGTCGATGTTCTGGGTGACGGCGTCGGCGGTGCCCAGATACCAGGAATGTTCGTTCACCCGCTGGCTGGCGGGCAGGATGTCGAGGTATTCGTTCCGTTCGGCCCGGAAGAAGTTCCAGCCGCGCTGGCAATGGCGGATCAGGGAATGCGCCTTGTATTGCGTCGCCACGGCCATCTTGCGGATGCCGGAATTCAGCGCGTTCGACAGGGCGAAGTCGATGATGCGCGTCTTGCCGCCGAAATAGACGGCCGGTTTTGCGCGGTTGTCGGTCAGTTCCATCAACCGGCTGCCGCGCCCGCCGGCCAGCACGAAGGCCATGCTGCGGCTCGACAATCGACTGTAGCGCATTTCCATCGTCAAACTCCCCCTCCGAAGTCACATCCCGTCCGGCATCAGATAGAGCACACTCAGCGGGGGTAGCGTCAATTCCGCCGAGCCGGGCATCCCGTGATGCGGCCGCTCAAGTGCCGTAACACCGCCCAGATTGCCGCGATTGCCACCGCCATAGGCAGCCGCGTCGGTGTTGAGAACCTCGCGCCAGGTCCCGGCAAGGGGCAGGCCCAGCCGGAACCCGGTTCGTTCCACGGGCGTCAGGTTGCAGACGACCGCCACGGGCGGATCGCCGGGACCGCCCATGCGCAGCCAGGCATAGACCGAGATCTCGGCCGCGTTCGCCTCGATCCAGCGGAACCCCTCGGCCTCGCAATCCTTGAGATGCAGCGCGGGCGTGGCGCGGCAAAGCGCGTTCAGGTCGCGCACCAGCCGTTGCACGCCCGCATGCCATTCCGCGCCCAGAACGCTCCAATCCAGTTGTCCGGCATGGTTCCATTCCGCCCGCTGCGCAAATTCCTGCCCCATGAACAGCAGCTTCTTGCCCGGATGCCCCCACATGAAACCGTAATAGGCCCGCAGATTGGCGAATTTCTCCCAGTCGGTGCCGGGCATCTTCGACAGCATGCTGCCCTTGCCATGCACCACCTCGTCATGGCTGATCGGCAGGACGAAATTCTCGGAAAACGCGTAAAGCAGACCGAATGTCAGCTGGTGATGGTGGTATTTCCGATGCACCGGCGCGCGCCCGAAATAGTCGAGCGTGTCATTCATCCAGCCCATGTTCCACTTGTAGCCAAAGCCCAGCCCCCCCGCATCCACCGGCTGCGAGACGCCGGGAAAGGAGGTGCTTTCCTCGGCCACGGTCAGGATGCCCGGCACCTCGCCATAGGTGAGGCTGTTCATCCGTTGCAGCATGGCGATCGCTTCAAGGTTCTCGCGCCCGCCATGGATGTTCGGGATCCACTCGCCGTCCTTGCGCGAGTAGTCGCGGTACAGCATGGACGCCACCGCATCCACGCGCAGCCCGTCGACGTGAAATTCCTCTAGCCAGTAGAGCGCGTTGGAGAACAGGAAATTGGCGACCTCCACACGACCGAAATTGTAGATCAGCGTCTGCCAGTCATGGTGGAACCCCTCGCGCGGGTCGGCATGTTCGTAAAGCGCGGTGCCGTCGAACCGGCCCAGCCCATGCGGGTCGGTCGGAAAATGCGCGGGCACCCAGTCGAGGATCACGCCCAGCCCCTTGCGATGCGCCGCGTCGATCAGGTCGCGGAATTCGTGCGGGGGCCCGTGGCGGATGGTGGGCGCGAACAGCCCGACCGGCTGGTAACCCCAGGAGCCGTCGAACGGGTGTTCGGACAGCGGCAGGAATTCCAGATGGGTGAATCCCATTTCAGCGGCGTAGTCGACCAGTTCCTCGGCGGCCTCGCGATAGGATAGCGGGCGGTTGCCCTCCTCGATCCGGCGCCGCCACGAGCCCAGATGCACCTCGTAGATCGAAATGGGGGCGGAGCGGGCGTTGCGACCGGCGCGCCCCGCCATCCAGTCCCCGTCATGCCAGCCATAGCCCGAGATGTCGCGCACGATGCTGGCGGTGGCCGGCGGATGTTCGTAACCGAAGCCGACCGGGTCGGCCTTGAGCGGCAGGACTTGGCCCCCGGCCCCGAGGATCTCGTATTTGTAGACCTCGCCCTCGGCGATGCCGGGCAGGAAGATCTCCCACACCCCGGTCGCGCCACGGCGTCGCATCGGGTGGCGACGTCCGTCCCAGCTGTTGAACGGCCCCACGACCGACACCCGCCGGGCATTGGGCGCCCAGACCGCGAAATGCGTGCCCTGCGCGCCCTCATGCGTGCGGACATGGGCGCCCAGCACCTGCCACAGCCGCTGATGCGTGCCCTCGCCCAGCAGATATTCGTCGATCTCGCCAATCACTGGGCCAAAGCGATAGGGATCATCGTAGTCCCAGCTTTTCCCCGCCCCATCCGTTGCCCGCAGCCGGTAGGGCCCGTCGCCCGGCACCGGGCCGGTGAACAGATCGGGCGCGTCGGGGTGGCGGGTCAGGGGATGGATCGCCGAAGCACAAACCGCCTCCAGCGCCGCAATGCCGGGATGGAACGCCGCCAGGTGACCGCCATGCCGCCCCAGCACGGAAAACGGATCGTCATGGGCACCGGCCTGCAAGCGCCGCGCATCCGCGGGCGGCGGGAAGGGTGTCGGTTCGGACGTCGGGGCCGGACTCATGCGACCAGCCTAAGCCGCGCGCGGCGACATGCAAGCCGTGTCCTCACGCCGGATCAAGCGACGACGCCCCCCAGATATCGGCCATGTAGCCCCGGATCGTCCTGTCGGACGAGAACCAGCCGGTGCGTGCGGTGTTGCGCGCGGCCATGGGCCACCAGACCGCAGGGTCGGCAAAAGCCGCATCGACGCGGCGCTGGGCGTCCCAATAGGCGGTGAAATCCGAGCAGACGAGGAAATAGTCATGCCCGGTCAGGTTGCTGACGAAACTGCGATAGCGGTGCCGGTCACGCGGCGAAAAGACGCCCTGCGATACCGCCTTGAGCGCGCCGCCCAATCGCGTGTCGGCCGCAATCGCCTGGCGCGCGTGATCCGGTATGGTCCGGCGCGCGACGACTTCTTCGGCGGTCATTCCGAACAGAAAGAAATTCTTCTCCCCCACCCTGTCGCGGATCTCGACATTGGCACCGTCCAGCGTGCCGATGGTCGGCGCCCCGTTCAGCGCGAATTTCATGTTGCCGGTGCCCGACGCCTCCTTGCCCGCGGTCGAGATTTGTTCGGAAAGATCCGAGGCAGGGATCAGCCGCTCGGCAAGGCTGACATTGTAGTTCGGCAGGAACGTGACCTTCAGGAACCGGTTGGTCTCGGGATCGGCATTGACCACCGCGGCGACATCGTTGATCAGCCGGATGATCTCCTTGGCGAAGACATAGCCGGGCGCGGCCTTGCCGGCAAAGATCTTGACCCGCGGCACCCAGTTCCCGTTCGGGTTCGCCTTGATCTCCTGCCAGAGCGCGATGGTTTCCAGGATGTTCAGGTGCTGGCGCTTGTATTCGTGGATGCGCTTGATCTGCACGTCGAACAGCGACTCGGGGTCAATCTGCACGCCATGCTCTGCCGCCAGCCAGGCCGCCAGATCCGCCTTGTTCGCCCGCTTGGCCCCGGCAAATGCCTCGAGGAAGGCGGGATCATCAAGGCTCGGCTCCAGCTCGGCCAGCCGTTCCAGATCGCAAACCCAGCCTTCGCCGATGGTGTCGGAGATCAGTCGGCTGAGCCGCGGGTTGGCCGAGAACAGCCAGCGGCGCGGTGTCACGCCGTTGGTCTGGTTCACGATCCGGTCGGGATGCATCCGGTGCAGTTCCGCAAAGACGGTCTGCTTCATCAACTCGGTGTGCAGCGCCGACACGCCGTTGACCTTGTGCGCCATGACGAAGGCAAGCTCGCCCATCCGCACCTCGCCATCCGAACGCAGCGCGACACGGCGCCCCGGCTTCTCGGCGGCATGCGCCGTGTCGATCCGTTCGATCAGTTGCATGTGGCGCGGCAGAAGGCGGGACATCAGATCCTCCGACCACCGCTCCAGCGCCTCGGGCATGAGCGTGTGGTTGGTGTAGGACAGACAGCCCCGCGCGGTTTCGATGGCCTGATCCAGGGGCATGCCGCGTTCGTCATGCAACAGGCGCACAAGTTCCGGCCCGGCAATGGCCGGATGCGTGTCGTTGAGCTGGATCGCGGCCCGCTTCGGCAGATCGGCCAGCGCGCCGCCCTCATCCTCGAACCGACGCAGGATGTCGTGCAGGCTGGCGGCAGTGAAGAAATATTCCTGCTTGAGCCGCAATTCCTTGCCCCGCATGGTCGTATCGTCGGGATAGAGGACGCGGCTGATCGTGCGCGCCAGCGCCTCGGCCTCGGCCGCAGCAGTGAAATCGCCGCGGTTGAACCGGTCGAGATCGAACCCGTGCAGGGGTTCGGCGGACCACAGACGAAGCGTGTTGGCCCAGCGCCCCTGCCAGCCGATCATCGGCGTGTCATAGGCCTGCGCCATCACCGCCTCGGCACTGCGCCAGACGGACTTGCCGCTCTCCTCCACCACCTCGCCGCCCAGGCACAGCCGCAGACGCACGTCGCGGCGGCGGAACTCCCACACATGTGTCTGGGTCAGCCAGTCCTCGGGCTCCTCGATCTGGCGTCCATCGACGAAACTCTGGCGGAACAGCCCGTGTTCATAGCGGATTCCATAACCGACGGCCGGAACGCCAAGCGTGGCGAGCGATTCCATGAAGCAGGCCGCCAGTCGACCCAGACCGCCATTGCCCAGCGCGGCATCGGGTTCGTCCTGGATCACGTCATCGGCGGACAGGCCGAGCCCGGCCAGCGCCTCGCGCACCTCGTCTTCGAGGCGCAGATTGATGATCGCGTCCTCCAGAAGGCGCCCGATCAGGAACTCCATCGACAGGTAGTAGACACGCTTGGCCCCCGCCTTTCGCGTTGCCCGGGTCGCGGCGAACCAGGACTCCACCAGCCGATCACGAACGGTCAGCGACAACGCGATGCGCCAGTCGCTGAGGGTGGCGCGCTGCGGCTCGGTGCCGAGCGAGTAGATCAGGTGGCGAGAGATGCTGTCGCGGAAACCCGAGTCGGTCATGAAAATCGTCCAGGGATAAGGGGGGCAGATCGCCGTCGCGCCGATATGGGCGCGGAATCGAGGCAATCGCAAGAGCGCATGGCCAAGGGACCGCCAACCGGCGCCCGACGGGACGTGGTGGGCACGGCCCTGCCGAAATCCGTTGCAGTTTGCGCAGGGCGGCAGCCCGAACCGAACCGCGCGTTCCTTCGGTTCGCAGCCGGGGCGCGGCGCTGGCCGCGCTGTTCCTGGCATTACCGGTCTGGCTGGGCAGGGCCGAGACCGGCGGCGTGCATTTCTCGGCGATGATGCTCTGGCCAATGGCGCTGGGCGGCGTGGCGCTGATGGCGATCGGATGGCGAAACGGCTGTTTCGGTCTGCGGATCATGGCCGACGGATTCGAATTTCACGACATCTCGGGCATCCGCACCGTGCCGCGGGCGGCGGTTCTGGCGCAGCGGCCCCGGCGGCGCGGGCTGCCCGGCTGGATGCGCGCAATTGCACCGGTCCTGCCGCCAACGACCGCCGGAGCGATCCTGCTAGAGTCGACCGCGACCAAGTTGAATCTTTGGGATTCACATCCGGCGCAATTTCTGATTCATGCTGATTGCCGGGAAGGAGGTCGGCATGGATGGGGAAACCGTATTCTTCTGATTTGCGCCAGCGGTTTGTAGCCGCTCTGGATGAAGGCATGTCGGCCAGTGCTGCGGGCCGCAGGATGCGGATTGCACGCGCGACAGCCGTCAGGTGGGCCGCCACGTGGCGGCGTGAGGGTCGCGCCGAGGCGTTGCCGATGGGCGGGGACCGGCGCTCGGATACCCTTGAGGCCCATGCGTCGAAGATCCTTGGCTGG
>NZ_DSDD01000162.1:0-11365 GCF_011048875.1 Rhodovulum sp. | reverse complement strand
GATCGAGGCGCTGGCCTCGGCGATCAAGCTGGCCCGTGCGGGCTTGCGCGAGCCCGAGAAGCCCATCGGCAACTACCTGTTCGCCGGGCCCACGGGCGTCGGCAAGACCGAGGTGGCCAAGCAGCTGGCCTCGACGCTGGGTGTGGAACTGCTGCGCTTCGACATGTCGGAATACATGGAGAAGCATGCGGTCAGCCGCCTTATCGGCGCACCGCCCGGCTATGTCGGTTTCGACCAGGGCGGGCTGCTGACCGACGGGGTCGACCAGAACCCGCATTGCGTGCTGCTGCTGGACGAGATCGAGAAGGCACATCCGGATGTGTTCAACATCCTGCTGCAGGTGATGGACCACGGCAAGCTGACCGACCACAATGGCCGTCAGGTGGATTTCCGCAACGTGGTCCTCATCATGACCTCGAATGCGGGTGCGGCGGAACAGGCCAGGGCCGCCATAGGCTTCGGCCGCGAGCGGCGCGAGGGCGAGGATACGGCCGCGATCGAGCGGACCTTCACGCCGGAGTTCCGCAACCGTCTGGATGCCGTCATCAGCTTCCAGCCGCTGCCGCGGGAAACCATCATCCAGGTGGTCGAGAAGTTCGTCCTGCAGCTTGAGGCGCAGCTTCTGGATCGCAACGTCAGCATCGAACTGACCCAGCCCGCGGCCGAATGGCTGGCCGAAAAGGGCTATGACGACAAGATGGGCGCGCGGCCGCTGGCGCGGGTGATCCAGGAGACGATCAAGAAACCGCTGGCCGAGGAACTGCTGTTCGGCAAGCTGGCCAAGGGCGGCGTCGTCAAGGTCGGCGTCAAGGATGGCGAGATCGACTTGCAGATCGAGGAGCCCGAGAAACGCCGGATCGACTCGAAGAAGCCGCCTTTGCTGACGGCGGAGTGATCCCGCGCCCTTGTGGCGATGAAAGACATGCCCGCGGCCTGACCGGCCGCGGGTTCTTCTTTGGCCGCCCATATGCGGCCCTTTCCTAACGCTCGGTCAGTTTCAGTTCGATCCGCCGGTTCTGGGCGCGCGCCTCGTCGGAGGCGCCTTGGGCCACGGGATGAAACTCACCGAAGCCGGTCGCGGCCAGACGGTCGGGGGCAAAGTCCAACTCGTCGATCATGTAGCGCACGACTGAGAGCGCGCGCGCCTGGCTGAGCGCCCAGTTGTCGGCGAACTCCGCCCCCGGGGCCAGCGGCACGTCGTCGGTATGCCCGTCGACGCGAAGGATCCAGTCGATCTCGGCGGGGATGTCATCGGCCACGTCGCGCAGAATCGTCACGACATTGGCGATCTGCGCCGCCCCATCAGGCGAGAGCTGCGCGCGGGCGGTCTGGAACAGCACCTCCGACGAGAAGACGAAGCGGTCGCCGACGATGCGCACGCCTTCGCGCCCGGCCAGAAGACGGCGCAACTCTCCGAAGAATTCCGAACGGTAACTCTCCAAATCCCGCTTTTCCTCGGCCAGTCGTCGGGCTTCCTCTTGCAGCCGGATGCGCTCGGCCTCTTCGAGTTCGGCCCGCGCGCGCTGTTCGGCGGCGGCGCGGGCAAGGGCGGCGTTCAGCCGATTGCCCAGCGTTTCGATCTGTACCTGTGCGGCGGCGTCGCGCTCGTCGGACGCTTCGAGCAGCGCCTGCAAATCCCCCAGTTCGGCCCGGAGCGCGGCCAGTTGCCGGTTCAGGAGGATCACGCGGCGCTGGCTTTCGGCCGAGGCGGCCTCCTGCTCGGCCAGCGTGCGGTCGGCCTGCGCCAGAAGGGCGGCGCGCCGTTCGGCTTCGGCCTGCGTCTCGGCGGCCTGCGCCTCGGCCGCGGCGCGGGCGGCATCGGCGGCGGCCAGCAGGGTCAGGGTGTCTTCGGCCCGCGCGCGTTCGGCCTCGAGCGCGAGGCGCATCGCGGTCAACTCATCCTCGGCGCCCGCAAGCCGGTCGCGCAGCGCCTGTGCGGCGGCGGCCTCGGCCAGACGGGCGGCCTCTTCTTCTGACAGTTCGGCCTGCAAGGCGGCGACCTCGCCCGCCAGGGCGGCTCGCGCGGCCTCGGTTCCAGCCTGTTCGGCGCGCAGATCGGCGATCAGGGCTTCGAGCGCCTCGCGTCGGGCGGCGGCCAACCGGGCAGCCTCGGCCTGGGCATCGACCTCGGCGCGGGTCGCGGCGAGGGTCCGGGCGAGCCGTTCCTGCTCGGACAGAAATTCCATGCGTTCCCTTTCGAGCGCCGCCACCCGGGCGGCACGGGCCTCGGCCTCGGCCCGCGCCGTGCCCAATGCGCCGGTCAGGGCGCCGACCTCCTGTTCGAGGTCGGCGGCGCGGCTGCGTTCCATCCCGAGCGCATCGGACAGGGCGGCGATCTCGGCCCCGAGGCGGGACAGTTCGCTGCGCTGACCGGTGATCGTCTCGCGCAACATCTCCTGCACGATCATGAAGATCGAGAGCACGAACATCAGCACCAGCAGAAGCGCGGTCATCGCATCGACGAAGCCCGGCCAGATCGAGGCCTGGAACCGGTTGCCGCGCCGGGTCAGGGCCATGCGATCAGCTCCATTTCCGGTCTTCCGGCGCCAGACGCGCAAGCGCCCGGCCAAGCGCCGCGAGATCGCCACGCAGGTCGGTCACGGCTTCCTGCCGGCCCGAGGACAGCTCTTCGAGAATGCGCAGAAGCTGCATGTCGATCGAGCGCAGGCGCATCCGCGCCTCGGCATCGGCCATCGCGCCCTCCTCGCCCATCCGCGCCTCGATCGCCGCGGCGGCGCGTTCCTGGCCCTGGGCCACGCGGGACAGCGCGGCGGTCACGTCCTGGCTGTAGCCAAGCTGGGCCTCGATCGCGACGCCCAGGGTTTCAACGGCATCGGCCAGCGCCGCGACACGGTTTTCCAGTGACTGGCGGGCCTCGTCGGCGCGGGAGAAGAGCGCGTGCATGCCCTCCATCTGCTCGGCCAACTGGTCGAGCGTGGCGGCGAGGATCCCGGTCTCGGTGCCGGTTTCGCCCTCGCCCTCGCCCGCCGACAGGCCAAGCCGCGTGATGGTCGACAGCCATTCCTCGAGCTCGCGATAGAAGCGGTTCTGGCCATGGCCCGCAAACAGTTCCAGCAGCCCCACGACAAGCGAGCCCGCGAGCCCCAGCAGCGACGAGGAGAACGCCACGCCCATGCCGCCCAGTTGCGCCTCGAGCCCGGTCATCAGCCGGCCGAACACCTCGACACCGCTTTCGTCGGCCTGGGGCGCAAGCGAGCGGATCGTCTCGACCACCGCGGGCACGACCGTTGCAAGCCCGTAGAAGGTGCCGAGAAGACCGAGGAAGATCAGAAGGTTGACGATATAGCGCGTGATGTCGCGGGCTTCCTCGATCCGGGTGGCGAGCGAGTCGAGGATGGAGCGTGCCGAGGCCGCGCCGATCTGCATGCGCCGCCCCCGGCGCTTGCGCAACAAGGCCGCCAGCGGGGCCAGAAGGCGCGGCGCGCGGGTCAGTTCGTGACCGGGGCGGCCTGCGGCGAAATCCTCGATCCAGCGCACCGAGGCGATCAGTTGCACCACCTGGAGGAAACAGGCCACGACGCCCACGACGAACACCAGAAAGATCGCGCCGTTCAGATAGGGATTGGCCAGAAAGACCGGCGCGACCTGCGGATAGGCCAGGTAGGCGCCGGCCGAGAACAGCGTGATCGACAGCAGCATCAGGAAGATCTGGCGCCGCGGCCGGGAGAATTGCGGATCGGCCTCGCGCTCGGTCATGGCCATGGGGGCGCCCCGTCCCGATTGATGACGCCCCTAATTCTAGTGTATCGGACCCGGCCGAACAACAATCATTAGGCCTTGAGTGACCGAACCCGTTGCGCCAGCCAAGTCAGGTCGGCATCCTCGATGCCCAGTTCGGTCAGGTGATCGACGGTGTTGAACAGGTATTCGTCATTCGGCCCCATCCCGCCGCGAGCGCGCGCGATGATCTGCGCCTGCTCTTCCAGCGGCAGGCCGCCGCAATATTGCACATGGTCGGGGTCGATCACATAGGCGGTGCTGGTCAGCCCGTCGGAGCCGTCCTGGAACACCACGTCAAGCTCGGTCTCGAAATAGGCCGAGGAGATCAGCTCGCGCTCGCGCAGATAGGCCAGCGTCGCGGTCTCGGTGCCGGGTTCGGCGCGCAGCACGACGCCGTGGCAGCTGGCGCCGGGGGCGGCGTCCAGCGCCAGCACCAGCCCCGGATCGATCTCGGTCCCGCGATGGTGGATCGAGCGCATGCAGAAGCTGCGATGCCATCCATCCAGCCGCGCCAGACGGCGTTCGGCCACCGGAAAGCCCGGCTTCCACAGGAGCGAGCCGTAGCCGAACACCCATAGCCCACCGCGCATCGTTCTGGTCCTTGTTGCCCGGCCCCTGTAAACCGCAAAGCGGGGACGGGCGAAAGGGGGCTGCGGATGCGTCTGATCCTGACAGTGGCGATTCTGGCCGCGGCGCTCTGGTCGGGCTACTGGGCGCTTGCAGCGCGCGGGCTGGAAACCGGCATCGCGGCCTGGGTCGAGACGCGCCGGGCCGAAGGTTGGGCGGCGGATTACGCGGACGTGCAGGTGGCGGGGTTTCCGCTGCGCTTCGAGACCACGCTGAGCGATCTGGCGCTGGCCGATCCCGGGACAGGTCTGGCCTGGACCGCGCCCGCCTTCCGGATCGAGGCCGAGGCGCACCGGCCGAACCGGGTCCTGGCGATCTGGCCCGAGGTGCAGCAGATCGCGACGCCGGTCGAAACCATTGCCATCGGCGCGCAGCGGATGGAGGGGCGGCTGGGTTTCCGGCCCGGCCCGGCGCTGGAGGTGATGCAGGCAGCCTATGCGCTGGAGGAAGTCTCGCTCGCCTCGTCCCTGGGCTGGGAGGCTTCGCTGGCGCGGGGCGAGTTGAGCGCCGCGCTGGTCGAGGGGCGCGAGGACACGCACCGGATCGGATTTGCGGCCGAACAGGTGCGGCTGCCCGCGCGGCTGGTGGCGCTGGTCGACCGGGCGGGCATCCTGCCGGGGCTGTTCGAGCATCTGCGCATCGACGCGGTTCTGGCCTTCGATGCGCCTTGGGACCGCCGCGCGATAGAGGAACGGCGGCCGCAGATCACCCGGATCGAACTGACGCGGCTGGACGCGAAATGGGGCGATCTGGAGCTGAGCGCGGCGGGGGTGCTGGATGTCGATGCGGCGGGCCTGCCCACGGGCACGCTGACGGTGCGGGCGACGAACTGGCACGACATGGTGGCGATTGCGCACGCCTCGGGCCGGTTGCCGGGCGGGCTTGCCGACCGGCTGGAAGAGGCGCTGGGGCTGATCGCCGGGCTGTCAGGGCGACCCGATACGCTGGACGTGCCGCTGCGCCTTGCCGCCGGTCAGACCTGGCTGGGTCCGGTGCCGCTGGGGCCGGTGCCGGACTTCACGATCCGCTAGCGGCAATAGGCGCCGTTGCGGTGACGCGCGGTATCGAAGTGGAAATGATCCTGGTGGAACCGGTCGGATTCGGGGCCGAGGACGGTGCCGAAGGGGCCGCAGGCGGCCTTGTGAACCTGACGCAGGATCTTGCCCTGGGCGGGATCGCGCCAGCCGCCCAGAACGGTGATCCGGCTGCCATTGGCCAGCGTCAGCGCCGAGATGTCCACCGCGCGCCCGCGGCCATGTTCCGAGATCCTGGCCCCGGCCTGATGGTTGCGCGTCCGGCAGACGTAATGCGCGGCCACCTCGAGCTGGGCCAGGCCGCCGCCCTTCCTGCCGATTGCGGGCTTCGCGCCTTCGGTGACCCAGCGGCGCAAGGCGCGCGCGGTGTCGCAATCCATCGTCGCGGTCTGGCTGAGCCGCACGCCATCGACCGAGGTCACGCGCACCGGGCGATCGACGCCGCAGCCCTGCACCTGGCTGAGGATCGGCGCGATTTCCTCGCCCCTTATCCGGTCATCGCCGCAGATCGCCCCGCGTTTGGCTGTCAGCACGTTCGCAGGCTGGGTGGGGATGGCGGCGGCCGACAGGGCCGCCGTCTGGAAGCTGCGTTCGGGCCGCGGCTGCGGTCGCAGCGAGCGGGCCAGCGCGGCGGCGGACAGGCGGTCCGCTTCAGCCGCACGCGGCGGCACGAGGCGCAGGGCGGCGGGAAGCTCTGCCGGTCGGCTGGCGGGCTCGGCGCGAGCGACCTGGAATTGATCGGGCGCCGGGCGCGGTTCGGGACGCGGCGAGGTTTCGAGCCCGGCCAGCGCGGGTGTCGCGGCCAGAACCAGAACCAGCGCGCCGCCCCACAGCCGCCTCATTGCGGCTTCCTCGCGCGGCCGAAATCGGGTGCATCGGTGTCCTGCCCGGCCTCGATGATGCCGCGGCGGATGGCGCGGGTATGGGTGAAATAGTCGAACAGCATGTCGCCCTGCCCTGTCCGGATCGCCCGTTGCAGGGCGAACAGCTCCTCGGTGAAGCGGCCGAGGATGTCCAGCGTCGCGTCCTTGTTGGCCAGGAACACGTCGCGCCACATGGTCGGGTCCGAGGCCGCAATCCGGGTGAAATCGCGAAAGCCCGCGGCCGAATACTTGATCACCTCGCTGTCGGTGACGCGTCGCAGGTCGTCGGCCACACCGACCATCGTATAGGCGATCAGATGCGGGACGTGGCTTGTCACCGCCAGCACCAAGTCGTGGTGATCGGCATCCATCTGCTCCACATTGGCGCCCATCTTTTGCCACAATTCGCGCAGCCGGTCTACCGCCACGCGATCTGTTGCGTCCACGGGCACCAGAAGACACCAGCGGTTGTCGAACAATTCGGCAAATCCGGACCGGGGGCCGGAATGCTCGGTGCCCGCCAGCGGGTGGGCAGGGATGAAATGGACGCCCTCGGGGATATGGGGGCCGACCGCGTCGATCACGGCGCGTTTCACCGATCCCACATCGGTCACGGTGGCGCCGGGCGCGAGATACGGCGCGATTTCCGCGGCCAGCGCGCCCATCGCCCCCACCGGCACGGCCAGCACCACCAGATCGGCCCCCGCGACCGCCTGCGCTGCGGTTTCGGTCACCCGGTCGACCAGCCCGATCTCGGCCGCGACGGCGCGGGTTTCGGCCGAGCGCGCGGTTCCCACGATCTCTCCGGCAAGACCCGCGCGGCGCATCGCCAGCGCCATCGAGCCCGCGATCAGCCCCAGCCCGATCAGCGCCACGCGGTCGTAGATCACGCTCATCGCGCGCCCTCGCGGAAGCGGGCGATGGCGTGGGCGACGCGGCGGCAGGCCGGTTCGTCGCCCACGGTGATGCGCAGCGCCTCGGGCAGCTTGTAGCCAGCGACCTGGCGCACGATCAGGCCCTGGGTTTTCAGGAAGGCATCGCATTCCTGCGCCTCGGCCGGATCGGCGAACCGCGCGAGGACGAAATTGGCAAAGCTCCGGTCGGTCGGCACGCCGATGCCGTTCAGCGCCTCGGTCAGCCAGGCGCGCATGCGGGCGTTCTCGGCCTGGCAATGGCGCGTGTAGTCGATGTCGCGCAGCGCGGCCTCGGCGGTGTCAAGCTGGGTCGTGGACAGGTTGAACGGCCCGCGGATGCGGTCGAGCACGCCGATCAGGTCGGCCGGGCCATAGCCCCAGCCGATGCGCAAGCCCCCCAGCCCGTAGATCTTTGAAAACGTGCGCGTCATCACCACGTTCTGCCGCGCCTCGACCAGCGCCGCGCCGCCGTCGAACCCCTCGACGAACTCGGCATAGGCGCCATCGAGCACGAGGATCGCCTGCGGCGGCAGCCCATCGGCCAGCCGCGCGGCGTCTTCGGCGGGGATCATCGTGCCAGTGGGGTTCGCGGGGTTGGCGATGAAGACCAGCCGCGTGCGGTCGTTGCAGGCGGCAAGGATCGCATCGACATCGACCACGCGCGCACGCTCGGGCACCTCGACCGGCGTGGCCCCGGCGGCGAGCGCGGAAATGCGATACATGGCAAAGCCGTGTTCGGTATGGATCACCTCATCCCCCGTCCCGGCATAGGCCTGGCACAGAAAGGTGATGATCTCGTCCGAGCCGGCGCCGCAGATCACGCGGGCGGGATCGACCCCGTGGATCTCGCCGATGGCGGCGCGCAGCTCGGCATGGTCGGTCGAGGGGTAGCGATGCAGGCTGTGGACGGTCCGCAAGAACGCTGCACGCGCCTTTTCCGAGGGGCCAAGGGGGTTCTCGTTCGACGAAAGCTTGATCACGTCGGACAGCCCCGCGATCGTCGACTGCCCGCCCACATAGGGGGCAATATCGAGGATCCCGGGCTGGGGCATGATGAGGGTCATCGGCATCTCTCCTTGCCCGGCATCCCTAGCCGAGCGGCCGGGACGAGGCCAGCGGGAAAACGGGTGGCGCGGCTAGCCTTTTCTGGCCCGCGCCGAGAGCCAGTCCATCGCCGCCATCAGCACGCCCGACAGCACGAAGACCATGTGGATCACCACCAGCCGGAACAGTTCCTCCTGTCCGAAGACCGCATCGGCGGCCTGCTGGCCGATCTCCATGAAGCGTTTCAGCAGGTGGATCGCCGAGATCGCCACGATCGAGGCGATGAGCTTCATCTTGAGGCCCGAGAAATCCACCGCACCCATCCAGTCGGGGCGGTCGACATGCTCGCCGATATCGAGTTTCGAGACGAAATTCTCGTAGCCCGAGAACAGCACGATCAGCAGAAGGTTCGCCGCCAGCGTCAGGTCGATCAGCGTCAGGATCGCAAGGATCGCCTTGTCGCTGGACATGGCCAGCACCTGCGGCGCGTAATAGGCCAGTTCGCGCAGGAACACGATTGCCAGCAGGCCCAGCGAGACGACCAGCCCCAGATACATCGGCGCCATCAGCCAGCGCGAGGCGAACAGGCTGCGTTCGAAATTGCGTTCGAGCGCCGGTTTTTCGGCTATTGCCCGGGTCCCTTCTGTCGGCGCGCCCGGCCCGGGCGATACTGCCGGCAAGGCAGGCTGGCAAGCGGCAGGCAACGCAGACGGCCCGCCCCTGTCCGGGGCGGGCCGTTCGGGCCGTTTCGCTGCGCGGAAGGATCAGTTCTGCGCGTAGAATTCGATGACGAGGTTCGGTTCCATCATGACCGGATAGGGCACATCCGACAGGCCGGGCGTGCGCAGGAATTTCGCGGTCATCCTGGAATGATCCACCTCGATGTAATCGGGCACGTCGCGCTCGGCCAGTTGCACGGCTTCGAGCAGGGCGGCCATCTGCTTGGAGCGGTCACGCACCTCGATCACGTCGCCTTCCTTGACGCGGTAGGAGGGGATGTTGACCCGCTTGCCGTTCACCATCACGTGGCCGTGGTTCACGAATTGCCGGGCAGCAAAGATCGTGGGCACGAACTTGGCGCGGTAGACGACCGCATCAAGACGGCGCTCCAGCAGGCCGATCAGCAGCTCGCCGGTATCGCCGCGCTGACGCTCGGCCTCGGCATAGATGCGGCGGAACTGTTTCTCGGTCAGGTCGCCGTAATAGCCCTTGAGCTTCTGCTTGGCGCGCAGCTGCGTGCCGAAATCGGACAGCTTGCCCTTGCGGCGCTGGCCGTGCTGGCCGGGGCCGTATTCGCGGCGGTTGACGGGCGATTTCGGGCGGCCCCAGATGTTTTCGCCCATCCGGCGGTCGATCTTGTACTTGGCAGACGTGCGTTTGGTCACGGCTGATCTCCTTCAATCGGGCGCCGCCCGCGGGCGGCAATGAAGGGCGTTGTCCTTTGCCCGGGTCTGATCCGGGGCCGACAGGCATCCCCTTGCGGGGGCCACCAACACCAATGAAAGACCCGGCCACGGGGGCCGGGATGGCGCGCTTATACAGATGCAGCCCGTGCTGTCAATGGCCGGGCGCGGCTTCGGTCAGCCGAGAAAGGCCAGCGCCACGCCGCCTGCGGCCGCCAGGATCACCACCGCCCAGGGCGGGGCCTTCCAGCTGACCAGCAGCACGAAACAGGCCAGCGCAAGGGCGAAATCGCGACCATCGCCGATGGCGCCGGTGAAGACCGGGGAATGGAGCGCCGCCGCGAGGATGCCGACCACCGCCGCATTGGCCCCCTGCATCGCCGATTGCGCCTGGGCCAGGGCGCGGAACCGGTCCCAGAACGGAAGCCCCCCCACCAGCAGCAGGAAGCCCGGCAGGAAGATCGTCGCCAGCGCCAGCGCAGCCCCCGCGATGCCGTTCGGCGCCGGGTCCAGCACCGCGCCCAGATAGGCCGCAAAGGTGAACAGCGGCCCCGGAACCGCCTGCGCCGCGCCATAGCCCGCCAGGAAGGCATCGGACGACACCCAGCCGGGCGCGACCACTTCCGCCTCGAGCAGCGGCAGGACCACATGGCCGCCGCCGAAGACCAGCGCGCCCGCGCGGTAGAAGGCGTCGATCACCGCCAATGCCTGGTGATGGCCCGCGACCAGCGGCAGCAGGATCAGCGCCGCACCGAAGACCGCCAGCGCGCCAAGCGCCACCCCGCGCGACACCGGCATCGCCAGATGCCCGCCGCCCGTTGTCCCCGCGCCACGTCCCAGCCCAAGCCCGGCAAGCCCGCCCAGGCCGATCGCGGCGACCATTCCGACAGTGCCCGGCATGAAGGCCAGCACCGCCACCGCCCCGACCGCGATGGCCGCGCGGGCGCGATCCGGGCAGAGGTTGCGCGCCATTCCCCAGACCGCCTGCGCGACGATGGCCACGGCCACGATCTCGAGCCCGGCCAGCGCGCCGCCGCCCACCGGCCCCGCGATGGCCGCAGCCGTCAGCGCGAAGACCAGCAGGATCACCGCCGAGGGCATGGTGAAGGCCAGGAACGCTGCCAGCGCCCCCGCCCATCCTGCGCGCATCATTCCAAGCGCAAAGCCCACCTGGCTGGAGGCCGGGCCGGGCAGGAACTGGCAGAGCGCGACCAGATCGGCATAGGCGGCCTCGGACAACCAGCGCCGCCGGATCACGATCTCTTCGCGGAAATAGCCCAGATGCGCGATCGGCCCGCCGAAGGAGGTCAGTCCCAGCTTCAGGAATGCCAGAAACACCTCGGAGGCCTTGCCCCGCTGCCCCGTCACCGCCGAGTCGCCCTGCCCTGCCATGCCCGCCCCGTTTCACCGCCCGGCCCGGCCGGGACCGACCCGAACCGCGAATCCATCTTGCCCATGACGGACGCTCTCGTGCTAGCGTTCCTTGCAGCGAACAGGCAGGATGCGATGTCCAGCACGAAAACCGAGGTCGAACAGGCCAACGCGGCCTATGCCGCCGGCTTTGACAAGGGCGATCTGGCACTGCCGCCAGCGCGCGGCTTTCTCATACTGACCTACATGGATGCGCGGCTTGATCCGGCGCGATATGCCGGTCTGTCCGAGGGCGACGCCCATGTCGTGCGCAATGCGGGCGGGCCACCGACGACGCGATCCGGTCGCTGGTGATCAGTCACAAGCTT
>NZ_DSDD01000129.1:0-11513 GCF_011048875.1 Rhodovulum sp. | reverse complement strand
GCGCGCCACCCGCAGCATGTCGTCGATCCGGCGCCCCAGCCGCCGGGCGCGGTCGCGGATCGTCTCGAACCCGACCCGTGCATCGCCAGCCCCGCGCACGCCCGGTTCCGATTCCAGCAGTATGACTGTCAGCGGCGTGCGCAACTCGCGGCCGATATCGCGATGAAGGCCGAGATCTGCGTGGACAGCACCGAATAGCGCGCGATGCGCCGCTCTGCGTTCAGCGATTCGGTGATCCGCTGCGAGACCTCGCCCATCCCGTGAAGGGTCAGAGCCCCGGAAAGGATCGCGACCAACCCGATCATCCCGGCGCCGAGCCCCAACCGCCCCTTGAGCGAGGCGAACGGGTTCCAGCCATGGCGCAGCTGCCCAGCGTCCCGCGCTGCCGCCGCCGGTCCGGCGCTGCCGCGTCGATGTTCCAAGTCCGATCCTCCCGGTCCCCTCGGCAATCTTGGGACGGATTGGCGGTCAGCACTGCAATACCAAAGGCGAAATTGACTGCTCGGTCAGGGGGCGTCCGGCGCTGCGACCCGACGCGATGGACGCTGTGCTTCCGTGCCGGGCGGGTGTTTGGGAAATGACGTGCAGGAACGGGTTTTCTTCGGCGCGCCAATGGGGTTCACTACGGCTTCGGGAGAGGACTCGAATGACGCCAAAGGCGCGCCCAAGGCCCAGCACGGCCCACACCGCCCCGTTCAACGGGGACAGGGTGTCGGACATGGAGCATCTGCCAGAGACCTGCCATCGGGCCTTTTCCCGCGGGCATGATCCGAGCGGGGTCGCATCGCCGGACGGGCAGGTTGGAGCGTGATATGTCGATGCATCGAGCCAGCCATCGCCCGCAACTGCCCCCGACGGGAAAGCCGCCGTCAGGCACCCGTCATCCTTCAGGGTCCATGCATCGGGCCCAGCGCCGGGCCTGGACCCTGCACCCCGTTCACAAGACGCGTGCGAGGCCGCGAGCGGCCGCAAACAGGCACCCACATCAAGATCCAAAGGGAGATCACGATGAAACCGAGAAACCTCATGGCTTCGGCCGGCATGCTGGCGCTGATCGGCGCGGGCGCGTCTGCCCAGACCCTTGTCTATTGCTCCGAAGGTTCGCCCGAAGGCTTCGACCCTGCGCTCTACACGGCGGGCACGACGTTCGATGCCTCCTCGCATCCGGTCTACAACCGGCTGGTGGAATTCGAGACGGGCACCACCAATGTCGTCCCCGGTCTTGCCGAAAGCTACGAAGTGTCCGATGACGGGCTGGAATACACCTTCAAGCTGCGGCAAGGCGTGAAGTTCCATTCCAACGACCGCTTCACGCCGGGTCGCGACTTCAACGCCGATGACGTGATCTTCACCTTCGAGCGGCAGTGGAAGGCGGACAATCCCTATAACCAGGTCTCGGGCGGCACTTGGGAATATTTCAACGGCATGTCGATGCCGGACCTCATCGCGTCGATCGAGAAGGTCGACGACTACACGGTGAAATTCATCCTGAACCGTCCCGAGGCGCCCTTCATCGCAAACATGGCGATGGATTTCGCGTCGATCCTTTCGGCGGAATATGCCGATGCGATGCTGGCCGCGGGCACGCCCGAGATGCTGAACCAGCAGCCCATCGGCACCGGTCCGTTCCGCTTCGTCGCCTACCAGAAGGACGCGGTGATCCGCTACCAGCGCAATGCCGAGTACTGGGACGCGGGCAAGCCCAAGGTCGAGAACCTGGTCTTTGCCATCACGCCCGATGCATCGGTGCGCTACCAGAAGCTGAAGGCCGGCGAATGCCACGTCATGCCTTATCCGAACCCCGCCGACGTTCAGGCGATGAAGGACGATCCCGGCATTACCGTGCTGGAGCAGGAAGGGCTGAACGTGGGCTATCTTGCCTATAACACCAAGATCCCGCCCTTCGACAACCCGAAGGTGCGCAAGGCCCTGAACATGGCGATCGACAAGCAGGCGATCATCGACGTGGTGTTCCAGGGCTCGGGCGAGGTGGCCAAGAACCCGGTCCCGCCGACCCTTTGGTCCTACAATGACGCCATCGTGGACGATCCCTACGATCCCGAGGCGGCCAGGGCCATGCTGGCCGAAGAGGGGATCACCGACCTTTCGATGAAGGTCTGGGCGATGCCGGTTCAGCGGCCCTACAACCCGAATGCGCGGCGCATGGCGGAACTGATCCAGGCGGATTTCGCGGCGATCGGCGTTGGGGTCGAGATCGTGTCCTGTGAATGGGGCGAATACCTTGAACGCTCGTCCTCGGTGGACCGCGACGGTGCGGTGCTGCTGGGCTGGACCGGCGACAATGGCGACCCGGACAACTTCCTCGCGGTGCTTCTGGGTTGCGACGGGGTGGGCGGGGCAAACCGTGCACAATGGTGCTACCAGCCTTTCGAGGACGTGATCCAGAAGGCCAAGATCACCGCCGATGTGGCCGAGCGCACCGCGCTTTACGAAGAGGCGCAGGTCATCTTCAAGGAGCAGGCGCCCTGGGCGACCATCGCGCATTCGGTCGTGTTCATGCCCGTGCGCCCCGAGGTCGAGGGCTACACGGTGCATCCGCTGGGCGGGCACATCTTTACCGATGTGAGCCTGGCCGAGTGACGGCCTGACAAGTCCGGGCGGGGCCTCTTGCAGGCCCCGCCAGAGTTTATCGGGATTTCAATGGCATGGGGCCGAGACTTTCGGAATATGCCGCGCTTGCGGCAAGGCTTGGGGTGGATGCGCTCGCACTCGTGCCCGGCCCGAATTTCACCCGCATGACGGGCCACGGCTTTCACAGCAACGAACGCCCGCTTGTCCTGCTTATCCCCGCCGAGGGGGCGCCCGCAGCCGTGGTGCCGAATCTGGAACTGGGCTCCTTTGCCCATCTGGATTTTCCCGGCACGGTCTTCGACTGGCGCGACCAGGACGGATATCAGCCCGCCTTCGACGCGCTGGCCCGCCACATGGCGCTGTCCAGCCTTGCGGTCGAGGGTCAGGTTATGCGCGTCTTCGTCCACCACGCGCTGACCGCCGCGTATCCGGGCCTGCGGATCGTCGATGCCGAACGTGAGATCTCGGGGCTGCGCATCCGCAAGACCTCGGCCGAGATCGCCGCGCTGGAGCGCACCATCGAGATTTCCGAACGCGCACTGGCCAATGTGCTGGACAACCTGCGCATGGGGCAGACCGAGAAGCAGGTCGAAAGCCTGCTGGTGCAGGCGCTGTTCGCAGACGGGGCCAAGGATATGGCCTTTCACCCGATCGTGGCCGCGGCCGACAATTCCGCGCTGCCCCATGCCCATGCAAGGCCCGATTACGCGATCCGGCCGGGCGATGCGCTGCTGCTGGATTTCGGCGCGCGCTGGGGCGGGTTCTGCGCCGACATCACCCGCACCGTCTTCGTCGGACATGCGACCGACGAGGCCGAACATGTCTACGACACCGTTCTGCGCGCCAATCTGGCGGGCCATTCGGTCACGCGCCCGCGTGCTACGGCGCATCAGGTGGACGACGCGGTGACATCGGTGCTCGAGGCTGCGCCCTTCGCCGACCGCATCCGCACCAAGACCGGCCACGGGCTGGGCCGCGAGGTGCATGAGGCGCCCTGTATCATGCGCGGCAACCATCAGGTGCTGGAACCGGGCATGGTCTTCACCAACGAGCCGGGCCTTTACCGGATCGGCGGCTTCGGCGTGCGTATCGAGGATGACATTCTGGTGACGGAAGCAGGCTGCCGGTCATTGACCAGTTTCCCCTGCGAGTTGATAGTGACCGCCCCATGATCCGGTATCTGCTCGCCCGCCTGCTGACCTTCCTGCCCACCTTTCTGGGCGTCACGCTGATTTCCTTCGCCTTTATCCGCGTCCTGCCGGGCGATCCGATCGTCGTGATGGCGGGCGAACGCGGCCTGACCGAGGAACGCTATGCCGAGCTTTATCGGCAGTTCGGCTTCGACCAGCCGCTGCCGGTGCAGTTCTGGAACTACCTGACGGGCGTGCTTCAGGGCGATCTTGGCACCTCCTACGTCACCAAGCGCCCGGTCTGGGACGAATTCTTCGCGCTGTTTCCCGCCACGCTGGAACTGTCGCTCTGCGCCATCGTCTTCGCCGTAGCGATCGGCCTGCCCGCGGGCGTGATCGCTGCGGTCAACCGTGGCAAGCTGTTCGATCGGGTGCTGATGTCCACGGCGCTGGTGGGCTATTCGATGCCGATCTTCTGGTGGGCGCTGCTGCTGATCATCGTCTTCTCGGGCAATCTGGGCTGGACGCCGGTCTCGGGGCGGATGGACCTGATCTATTACTTCCCGCAGGTGACGGGCTTCATGCTGATCGATTCCCTGTTGTCGGGGCAGGACGGCGCCTTTGGCTCGGCCGTCCGCCACCTGATCCTGCCGACCATCGTTCTGGGCACGATCCCGCTGGCGGTGATCGCGCGCCAGACCCGGTCGGCCATGCTCGAGGTGCTGTCCGAGGATTATATCCGCACCGCCCGCGCCAAGGGCCTGTCGCCGCTCCGGGTCAACGGGCTGCACGCGCTGCGCAATGCGATGATCCCGGTCATCACCGTGATCGGTCTGTCGGTCGGCACGCTGCTGGCCGGCGCGATCCTGACCGAGACGATCTTTTCCTGGCCGGGTATCGGCAAGTGGATGGTCGATTCCATCTTCCGCCGCGACTACCCGGTGGTGCAGGGGGGGCTTTTGCTGATCGCGTCGATGGTGATGGTGGTGAACCTGACGGTGGACATCGTTTACAGCCTCATCAACCCCAAGATCAGGGCGCGGAAATGACGGCGGGACCCGACGTGCGCGGCACGGTCCCGGTCCGGCAAGGCCGGCTGGCCGAATTCTGGTTCTATTTCCGCGAGAACCGCGGGGCGGTGATCGGGCTTTACGTCTTTGCGGTCTTCGTCGTCGTTGCGCTGTTCGCGCCGCTTCTGGCCCCCTACGACCCGACCGAGCAGTTCCGCCAGTCCACCCTGCTGCCGCCGGCCTGGGCCGAGGGCGGGAGCTGGGCCTTTCCGCTGGGCACCGATCCGCTTGGCCGGGACATGCTTTCGCGGTTGATCCACGGCGCGCGGTTCTCGTTTTTCGTGGGCATCGTGGTGGTGGTGGTCGCGGCCTCGGGCGGCATCCTGCTGGGGCTGATCGCGGGCTTTGCGCCGAAATGGCTGGACACGCTCATCATGCGGCTGATGGACGTGATCCTTGCCTTTCCCTCGCTTCTGCTGGCGCTGGTTCTGGTGGCGATTCTGGGCCCGTCGCTGACCAACGCGATGATCGCCATCGCGCTGGTGCTGCAACCCCATTACGTGCGGCTGACGCGGGCCTCGGTCCTGTCGGAGCGCACGCGCGACTATGTCGTGGCCGCGCGGGTGGCGGGGGCGAAACTGCCGCGGCTGATGTTCGTCACCGTGCTGCCCAATTGCCTTGCCCCGATCATAGTGCAGGCGGCGCTGTCGTTTTCCACCGCGATCCTGGACGCGGCCGCGCTGGGCTTTCTGGGCATGGGCGCGCAGCCCCCCACGCCCGAATGGGGCACGATGCTGGCCGAGGCGCGCGAGTTCATCCTGCGCGCCTGGTGGGTCGTGACCTTCCCCGGCGTGGCGATCCTGGTGACCGTGCTTGCCATCAACCTGATGGGCGACGGGTTGCGCGACGCGCTCGATCCCAAGCTGAAGCGGAGCTGAGGGCATGGCGCTTCTGTCGATCCGCAACCTCACCGTCGAGTTCGCCACCGCCTCGGGCAGCTTCCGCGCGGTGGATGGCGTCGACGTGGCGGTCGAGACCGGCGACATCCTGGCCGTCGTCGGCGAAAGCGGTTCGGGCAAGTCGGTGTCGATGCTGGCGCTGATGGGGCTTCTGCCCTGGACCGCGACGGTCACCGCCGACGAGATGAGCTTTGACGGGCAGGATCTGCGCAAGCTTGCCCCACGCACCCGGCGCCGGTTCATCGGCAAGGACATCGCGATGATCTTTCAGGAGCCGATGTCCTCGCTGAACCCCTGCTTCACCGTGGGCTTCCAGATCAAGGAGGGGCTGAAGAAGCATCTGGGGCTGGATGCCCGCGCCCGCGAGGCCCGCGCGCTGGAACTGATGGAGATGGTGGGCATCCCCGATCCCGCCCGCCGCCTGAACGCCTATCCGCACCAGTTGTCGGGGGGGATGAGCCAGCGGGTGATGATCGCCATGGCCATCGCCTGCCGCCCGCGCCTGTTGATCGCCGACGAACCCACCACCGCGCTCGACGTGACGATCCAGGCCCAGATCCTCGATCTGCTTACCGAGTTGCAGGCCGAGACCGGCATGGCGCTGATCCTGATCACCCACGACATGGGCGTGGTGGCCGAGACCGCGCGCAGGGTCAGCGTTCAATATGCCGGCCAGAAGGTCGAGGAACAACCCGTGGACTCGCTGTTTGCCACGCCCCACCACCCCTATACCTCGGCGCTGCTGGCCGCGCTGCCCGAACGCGCCACGACGCGGCTCTTGCCGACCATTCCGGGCGTGGTGCCGGGCCAGTTCGACCGGCCCGGGGGCTGCCTCTTTGCGCCGCGCTGCACCTTTGCCGACGATCTGTGCCGCACCACGCCGCCGCCCGTCCACGCGCCCGATCTGGGCCTTGCGCGGTGCCATCACCCGCTGGAGGGCCGGGCATGAGCGATCCCGTCGTCCGGGCCGAGGGCCTGTCGCGGTTCTACGAGGTGGGCGGCGGGCTTTTCGGCAAGCCGCGCGAGATCCGCGCGCTGTCCGAGGTGAGCTTTGCCATCCCGCGCGGCAAGACGCTGGCGGTGGTGGGCGAGTCGGGTTGCGGCAAGTCCACGCTGGCCCGGGTCATCACGATGATCGAGTCGCCGACAGCGGGCCGGTTTTCCATCGACGGGGTCGAGATCACGCCCGACCGGTGGGACGTGCACCGCGACGCCGTCCAGATCGTGTTCCAGGACCCCTACGGCTCGCTCAACCCGCGCCAGCGGATCAGCGCGATCCTGTCCGAACCGCTCAAGATCAACCGCCCCGACATGACCCGCGCCGAGCGCGAGGCGAAGGTGCGCGAGGTGATGGGGCTGGTGGGCCTGCGCCCCGAGTTCTACGACCGCTACCCGCACATGTTCTCGGGCGGGCAGCGCCAGCGCATCGCGGTCGCCCGCGCGCTGATGCTGGAGCCCAGGGTTCTGGTGCTGGACGAACCCGTCTCGGCGCTGGACCTCTCGGTGCAGAGCCAGATCCTGAACCTGCTGCTCGACCTGCAGGACCGTCTGGGGCTGACCTATCTCTTCATCTCGCACGACCTGTCGGTGGTGCGCCATGTCTGCGACGAAGTCATGGTGATGTATCTCGGCCGCGCGGTCGAGACCGGCACCAAGGACGCGGTGTTCGGCCAGCCCCGCCACCCCTATACAAGCGCGCTGCTGTCCGCGACGCCGGTGGCCGACCCCGCCCGCCGCAAGGAGCGGATCAAGCTGACCGGCGAACTGCCCTCGCCGCTGAACATCCCGCCCGGCTGCGCCTTCGCCGCGCGCTGCTGGAAGGCGCAAGACCGCTGCCGCGCCGAACAGCCGGAGCTGGTGGGCGACGGGCACAAGGTCGCCTGTTTCTTCCCCGAGGGGGGCTGAGGTCCGGGACCACGGCCTTGGCCAAACGCCCAGCCAATCGCTACCCTTGTGTCAGGGAGACAGCGCAAGCGGGAACCATGCGGATCATTGTCGGGATCGTGATCCTTTTCCTTACGGCCCTGCCGGGGCTGGCCGAGCGGCGCGTGGCGGAGGTGGTCGGCAACGGGGCCCATGACATGGCGCCCGCGCTTCCGAACCCGGGCAATGACGCCGAAGCGGTCGCCGCGACAACCCGTTCGGGACGCAGCTTTCGCGCGCCATGGGTCAGGCGCGGTCCACGGCGCTTCCGGGCCGGGGGCTGGCGCCGGTCGAGACGGCCGGAGGGTTGTTCGTGGGATTCGCCACCGATCCGGGCCGCGTCGCCTTTGACGGGGCAGGGCGGCACAGTCCATTCACCGAGGCGGTGCTGGATCATGTCGCGACCGCGGGGCTGGAGATCAACGCGATGATGACCCGAGTGCATGCGGATGTGTTCGAGATGATCGCCGGGCGGCAACGCCCATGGTCTACCTTGCCCCCGCAGCCCCCCCCGCCGCCCGACGACACGGCGCAGGATACGGGCTATTCGATCTTGCCGGCAACTTGTGGGAATGGACGGCGGATTGCTGGAACGACAGCCACCGGGGCGCAGCCGCCGATGGCAGCGCGCGCACCGAGGGACTGTGTTCCGGCCGCGTCTTGCGCGGCGGATCATGGGACGATCCGCTGGCCAATCTGCGCGTCACCTACCGCGTGGGCATCCCCGCAGCGCAGCGGCAGGCGAATGTCGGGATGCGCGTCGTCCGGCCTGCGCCCTGAACCGTCATTCGGCCGGAACCGTCGCCCCCGCGGAGGCGCGCGGCGCAGCCTCGGGGCGGGATCGGGGCCGGGACGCGGCCTCGCGCAGCGCCGCGATCGCCAGCAAGGCCAGAACCCCCAGCGGCGGCAGCGCCCAGCGCAGCCAGACCTCATCGGGAGAGCCCTGGAAGATCACCTGGAGAAACAGCGCGATCAGCGTACCGGAGGCGAAGGTCAACAATCCCTGCCGTCCCAGCAGCCTGAGCGGCGCCAACGCGATACTTCCCGTAAGGCGCGTGACGGCCGGAATGCAGGACAGCACATAGACGAGCGCCAGGATATGCAGAAGGCGGGGCAGGGCCAGATAGGTCTTGTTATGCGAGATCAGGTGGAACGGCGCCCCGGCCTTGCCAAGCTGCCAAAGCTGGTTGTTCATCCACTGGCCCAGCGGGCCGATCTTCATCCAGCAGATCACAAGGACCAGATAACCCGCCGCCAGCGCGAACAGGATCGCCGATTTCGGCACCAGCCGCTTGCCTTCGCGCAGGCGCAGCCCGATCAGAAGGCCGGTGAAGAACAGTGCCTGCCAGGACAGCGGGTTGAAGAACCAGCCGCCCGGATTGGGATAGTTCGGCAGGTTGAGCCGGTAGAACCCGGCGCAGAACCACAGGATCGCCGCGATCAACGCCAGTGCAACCGCGCTGCGCAGCCCGATATGGAGGGCCAGCGGCGTGGCCAGCAGCAGCACCGCATAGGCGGGCAGGATGTTGACATAGCCCAGTTGATGCGTCAGCGCCGGAATGCCGATCAGCGCCGCTTCGGTGTTCTGGAAGACCTGCCTCAGGTTGATCTTGGTCAGCAGCTCCGGCAGCCCGAAGGTGGTCGCACCCCAGGCGAAGATCGCGATGGCCCAGGCCGTCAGGAAGAGCTGCGTCAGATACAGCGTCCATGCCCGCCCCCAGACCGGCCGGACCGCCGCCCATAGCCCGTTCTGCGCCAGCGCGCCCCGCTCGAAGCGCGCCGAATAGGCCAGCGCCGCCGCGATGCCCGACATCACGAAAAACGCCTCGGCCGCGTCGGAGAAGCCGAAATTCCGGCTGGTGAATTGCTCGTAGGGGTTCCCGGGCGCGTGGTTGACGAAGATCATCACCAGCGCGAGGCCGCGGAATGCGTCGATCCGCGGATCGCGTGGCCGCTTGAGCCGGGGTTCGGGCTCACGCGGCGGCATCGAGGGCCTCCTTCGGCTGCGCGGCGGGCTGGCTCAAGCGCGCCTGCCAGCGGTGGAAGGAGCGGATCACCGGGCTGGGGTCGGTCTCCTCGGGGGTGGTGAAAAGACCGCGGGCAATCGGGTGCGAACTGGCCCAGATCAGAAACGGTGCGGCCAGCATCGGCAGGCAGATCGGCAGCAGCCAGATCGCCAGCGACGGGGCGAGCGTCTTGACCGCGGCCAGCACGATCGCGCCCCCGGCAAAGATCCAGAACCCTGCCACCAGGCTCTGGCCGAGGCCCAGACGCCCCTCGCCGCGCTGGTTGGCGGGCCAGCCGCCATCGCGCCCCGCCAGCACCTGCATCACCGCGCGGGACTGATACATCAGCATCACCGGCGCCAGCAGCGAGGACAGCACGATCTCGGCCAGCACCGCGCCTGCGGCCCGTGCCTTTCCGCCAAAGCCTCTTGTCCGGTCGGACAGCGCGGCAGCGCCCAGGATCGAAAGCTTGGGCAGCAGCAAGAGCCCCACGATCCCCAGTGCGAGCGTCACGATTTCCTTGGTCCGGTCCGAGGGGAAGACCGGGAAAAGCTGGTAGGGTTCAGGGAAATAGTTCGGCGGCGGTGCCGTCACGGTGGCCGCGATCGAGGCGATGAGGAACGCGCCCCAGAACAGCGAGGCGACATAGGCAAAGATGCCCTGGACAAAGACGAACCGGCTCCAGGGGGCAAGGCCGGGGGCCGCCAGAAGGCGTGCATGTTGAAGGTTGCCCTGGCACCAGCGGCGGTCGCGCCGGGCATGGGCAAGGATGTTGTCCGGGCCTTCCTCGAACGAACCTTCGATGGTCTCGTCAAGTTCCACCTTCCATCCCGCGCGCGCCAGCAGCGCCGCCTCGACATAGTCGTGGCTGAGGATGTGCCCACCGAACGGGGGCTGGCCATTCAGCACGGGAAGCCCGCAGCTTTCGGCGAAGGCCTTGACCCGGACGATGGCGTTATGGCCCCAGAACGGCCCGGTCGCGCCCTGCATCCGCGCCAGCCCGCGGGCGAAGACAGGCGCGTGGAAAGCAGCCGAGAACTGCATCGCGCGGCCGAACAGCGAACGCGCGCCGATGATTTTCGGCAATGTCTGCAATAGCCCCAGTTTCGGGTCGGCCTGCATCCGCGCGATCAGATGGCGGATCGTCTCACCCTCCATCAGGCTGTCGGCGTCGAGGATCACGGCAAACCGGTAGGCCGCGCCGGACGTGCGGATGAAATCCTCGATATTGCCCGCCTTGCGGCCGCGGTTGTCCATGCGGCGGCGATAGAACAACCGCCCCGCACCGCCGGTCTCGGCCAGCAAGCGGGCGAAGGCATCCCGCTCGCGCGCCGCGGCCAGGTCGTCGCGGGTGTCCGACAGGATCGCGATGTTCACATTCAGCCCCGCCGCCCGGATCGAGCCGTCCATCGCGGCGATCCGTGCAAAGGTCGTCACCGGGTCCTCGTTGCAGATCGGCACCAGCACCACGGTCGGCGGTTGCGGAAGGGTCAATGGCGGCGGCACGACGCCGCGGCGCCGGTTCGGCAGGCCGACAAAGGCCCCCGCCGCTCCCCAGGCAAGCCAGGCCGTGGTCACGAAGATCAGCGTGGTGCGCACCACATCCCACAGATGCACACCGTCCTCGGTCGAGGCGGCGGCCAGCAAGGCCGCGGCCGCCCCCGCCGCAAGCACGACAAAGCCGATCGCTGCGGTCCTGAGCGTCAGCGTCCGGAAATCGGGGGTGGGAACACGGGCCATGCCGGGGGACTCAGCCGTGCTGGACCGGACGCAGCAAGAGCCGCGTCAGCCAGGCGAGCACGCCAGCGCGGTGCGGGGATTCCAGCACCTGGCGTGGCATCTCCATCGGCGCGAAAGGCGGCGCCCAGTGCATGTCCTCGACCGCGGTCGAGG
>NZ_DSDD01000336.1:0-11741 GCF_011048875.1 Rhodovulum sp. | reverse complement strand
TGTCGATCCCCTGCGTCGGCGTCTACGACCTGATGAGCTGGTGGGAGGAAAAGGAGGGCATCGCCACAATCGGCTTCAACAAGGGCGGCACCGTGGCGCTGGGCGAGGTCCGCGTGACCATGGTCAACGCCACCCATTCCTCGTCGGTCTCGGGGCCGCAGGGGCCGGTCTATACCGGCACCGAATCGGGCTTCATGATCGCGGGCGAGGGACACACGATCTATGTCTCGGGCGATACCGACGTGATGGCCGACATGGAGGTGTTCAACGACCTGCACGCCCCCGATATCGGCATCCTCTGCGCGGGCGGGCATTTCACCATGGACATGAAACGCGCCGCCTATGCCGCCCGCACCTATTTCGACTTCCAGCTGGTGATCCCCTGCCACTATCGCACCTTCCCGATCCTCGAACAGGATGCCGAGGCGCTGCGCCAGGGCCTGCCCGACGTCAAGGTGGTGGAGCCCGACGTGCTTGTGCCGATCGAGGTCTGAGGGGACCGCCCTGCATTTCCTGCAAGGATCCACCCGATCCGCGACCGCGTGAGCCCGGATCGACGTCGGCATGGGGCTGCCCGGAGCTGCGAGGAGCGCTGACCGCGATACGGGCGAATCGTCGGCCGCGGCCAGAAGGCGGCGTCGACGCTCCGCCTGGCCTGGTGCGGCCCGTCCCGGGGGGGTGCGGCGCGCTTGCGTCGGCGGTCTGCGCAGCTGCTGCAGGTTGCGCGGCGCGACCGGATCGCAACACGACCGCACCCCCCGTCTTCAGGAGGGTGTCCGGGGCGGAAGGGATCGGCGCCCACCTATTGCAATAATTGGCGGAAGGGGTGGGATTCGAACCCACGGATGCTTGCACATCGGCGGTTTTCAAGACCGCTGCAATCGACCACTCTGCCACCCTTCCGTCTCAGGTTCAGAAGACAGGAGCCTTCAACCCGGGCACGGCGATTCCGGGCCGTCCGGGCCAGACATCCGGACGACCGGTTGCCGTTCTAAGCACAGTCCATGGACAGGGTCCAGTGCTGCATGACCGGTCCGATCCCGCTCCGGCAGAGTTGAAGGGCTGAATCTCGCCCGGTGCCGGGTCCGAGCCTTTCCTTGGTGCCGGGCTGCGGCTATCATAGGCAAGGCAGGCAGGCCGGACCGCGAGGAGTGCCGATGCGTCACCAGAGTTGCTGGATCCGGCATAGAAACATGCGACGCGGGACACCCGCGCGAAGAGGGGGCAAGGGATGGCGGGAAACCGGATCGGACGGCTGGCCGTTGCGCTGGGCATGGCGGCCCTCTTGGTGGGCTGCCAGGACGGAAGCGGGCCATTCGCGACGCTTCAGGAACCTGCTCCGAACGAAGTGACCGCCAACGACACCGGGGGCGATGTCACGATCGCCCAGGGCGATGTCGAGGCGCCGGACATCTTCTCTACCACCGAGAGAGGACTTTGGGACGGTCGTCCCTCGCTGGGCGGTGTCTGGGTCGCCCATCCCGATGTACCCAGTCCGCAGCGGGTTCTCATCCGGAACACCGAGAACGGAAAATCCGTACAGGGCGCGCTGTTCCGTCGCGAGCGCGAGATGCCGGGGCCCAAGTTGCAGGTCTCGTCGGACACGGCCTCCGCCCTGGCGATTCTGGCCGGCAAGCCGACCGAGCTGCGCGTGGTTGCGTTGCGCCGCGCGAAGGCGGCGGAACCGGCGGCAAGCGACGCGACCCCGGCACCGGGCGCCGCCGCGAGCGCAGGCCCGGCCGCCGCCGGTTCGACGCCGCCCGCACGTCGTCCGGCACGGGCCGAAACGCCGCCCGCAACCGGCATCCCGGTCGCCGCCCCCGCGGCGTCCCCCCGCATGCCTGTGATGAAACAAGCCGACATCGCCGCTCCGCCGCCTGGCACGGTCGCCCTTCCGGGCGAGGCCCAGGCAGCCCAGACCGCGGCGGCGCCCGCCGCCCCGCGCGCCTCGACGCTGGAGCGGCCCTTCATCCAGGTCGGCATCTTCACTGTCGAGCAGAATGCGCGCGACGCCGCCCAGACGCTGGGCAGGGCCGGGATCGTGCCCTCGATCCGGGAACAGCGGCGGGGGGACAAGACCCTCTGGCGTATCGTCATCGGACCTTCGGTCAGCCGCGAGGCTCAGGCCACGCTGCTTGAGAAGGTCAAGGGGCTCGGCTACACCGATGCCTATTATGTGTCAAAGTGAGGCGCTGCGGACCATGGAACAGACCTTCCTGCGAGCCAAGACCCTGACCATGCTTGCGGCGATTGCCGCGCTTGCCCTGGCCGGGCCAGCCCGCGCGGCTTTCGAGACCCGCGCGACCGCGGCCTATGTCTTCGATCCGGCCACCGATACCGTGCTTCTGTCCAAGAATGCCGACGAGCCGATGCCGCCCGCCTCGATGGCGAAGCTGATGACGCTGAACATGCTGTTCGAGGCATTGCGCGACGGGCGCGTGACGCTCGAGACGCAGTTCTCGGTGTCGTCCCGCGCCATGGCGATCGGTGGCTCGACCATGTTCCTGAACGACCGCGACAGGCCTACGGTCGAGGAACTGATCCGCGGCATCATCGTTCAGTCGGGCAATGATGCCTGCGTCGTGGTGGCCGAAGGGCTGGCTGGCACCGAGGAGGCGTTTGCCCGACTGATGACCGAACGGGCCCGCGCGCTGGGCATGACCGGTTCGACCTTCGCCAACTCTACCGGCTGGCCGCATCCGAACCAGCGGATGAGCATGCGCGATCTGGGCATCGTGGCCGAGCGGCTGATCGAGGAATTCCCCGAATATTACGGCTATTTCGCCGAGGCGGAATACCCCTTTGACGGTCGCGCGCCGCAGAACCGGTTCAACCGCAATCCGCTTCTGAAACTCGGGATCGGGGCCGATGGGCTGAAGACCGGCCATACGCGCGAGGCCGGCTATGGTCTTGTCGGCTCGGCGGTTCAGGACGGTCGGCGGGTGGTCTTCGTGATCACCGGGCTCGAAACCGAGGCACAGCGGGCCGAGGAAGGCGAGCGGATCGTGAACTGGGCGTTCCGCCAGTTCGTCCAGCGCGAAGTTCTGCGCAAGGGCGAGCGCGTGGCTGCAACCAAGGTCTGGATGGGCGAGATCGAGCAGGTCGGACTGGTCGCCCCCGACGATATCGCGATCCTCCTGCCCGCGCTGGCGCAGGGCGCGCTCGAGGCAGAGGTGCATTACCGCACGCCAATCCTCGCCCCGATCGAGGCGGGGCAAGAACTGGGCGAACTGGTCATAACGCGGCCCGAGATGGATCCCCTGCGGGTGCCGCTGGTGGCAGAGCGCACGGTCGGGCGCGGCGGTTTCGTGCCGCGGCTGCGCAGCGCCAGCGAGGTTCTGATCGGGCTGGGACGGGAGGCCACGGGCCTCTGACATGGGCGGGGCCGCGCGGTTCATCACCTTCGAGGGCATAGACGGTTCGGGCAAGTCCACCCAGGCCCGGCGCCTTGCCGAGGATCTGCGCGCGCGCGGCCGCGAGGTCGTGCTGACCCGCGAGCCGGGCGGCAGCCCCGGCGCCGAGGAGATCCGGCGGCTGGTGCTGGAAGGCGATCCCGACCGCTGGTCGGCCGAGACCGAGATCCTGCTGTTCACCGCCGCGCGGCGCGACCATCTGGAAAAGACCATCGAACCGGCGCTGGCGGCGGGCAAGGTGGTGATCTGCGACCGCTACGCCGATTCCACCCGTGTCTATCAGGGCATCACGCGGGGCGATCTGCGCCGCGTCGTGGACAAGCTGCACGCGCTGATGATCGGGCGCGAACCGGACCTGACCTTCGTTCTGGACATGGACCCGGGGACGGGGCTGGCGCGCGCCCGGGGGCGCAACGGAACCGAGGAACGGTTCGAGGATTTCGGCGAGGCGATGCAGGCGCGGATGCGGGCGGGTTTTCTGGACCTCGCGCAGGAATTCGCCGGCCGCTGCCGGATCGTGGACGCAGCGCGCGAGGCCGATGCCATCGCCGCCGAGATCGGGGCGCTGACGCAAGCGGCGCTGGCATGAGCGACCTAGCCATCCCCGAACCCGACCGCGTCGAGGGCGCCCCCCATCCGCGCGACGCCTCCCGCGTGATCGGGCAAGGCGCGGCCGAGGCTGCGTTCCTTGACGCCTTCGCGGGCGGGCGGATGCATCATGGCTGGCTGCTGACCGGGCCGCGCGGGGTGGGCAAGGCGACGCTGGCCTGGACCATCGCGCGGTTCCTGCTGGCCCAGCCCATGGGCGATACGGGGGGCGGGCTGTTCGGCGACGCGTCCCCAGCCCCCGACCGGCTGGACATCGCGCCCGATCACCCGGTCGCCCGCCGGATTTCAGCGCTGTCAGACCCGGGGCTGATGCTGATCCGCCGCGGATGGGACGACGACAGGAAACGGCTGAAGACCGTCATCACCGTGGACGAGGTGCGCCGGTTGCGCGGCTTCTTCGGGATGTCGGCGGCCGAGGGCGGGCGGCGCGTGGTGATCGTGGACGCGGCCGACGAGATGAATGCCAGCGCCGCCAATGCGCTGTTGAAGCTGCTCGAAGAACCGCCCGCCAACGCGACGCTGCTTCTGGTCAGCCACCAGCCCGCCCGGCTCTTGCCCACGATCCGCTCGCGCTGCCGCGAGCTGCGGCTTTTGCCCCTTTCCCCCGCCGCGATGGCCGAGGCGCTGGCCGCCGCCGGACAGGAGGTGCCGGGTGATCCGGCAGCCTTGGCCGAGTTGTCGGGCGGATCGGTCGGCGAGGCGATCCGGCTGGCCCGGCTTGAGGGACTCGCACTTTACGCCGAACTTGTGGCGATCTTCGCGGATCATCCGCGGCTGGACCGGCCCCGCGCGATCCGTCTGGCCGAATCTGCCGCGGGCCGTGCCGCCGAGGCGCGGTTCGACCTGACGCTGCGGCTGATCGAGTTGATGCTGGCCCGGCTGGCCCGCACCGGCGCGACCGGCACCCCGCCCCCCGAGGCCGCACCCGGCGAGGCGGCGATGCTGGCCCGGCTTGCGCCCACCCCCACCGCCGCGCGGGGCTGGGCCGAGGCCGCGCAGGCGCTGACCGCCCGCGCCCGGACCGGCAAGGCGGTCAACCTTGACCCCGCCTCCCTCATCCTCGATACGGTTTTGAGAATGGATGAGACCGCCGGCCGGCTGGCCGCCTGAGGCGAGATGACCCAAGCGACCCCCCAGATCACCGACAGCCACTGCCACCTGGACTTTCCCGATTTCGGGCACGAGCTTGATCTCGTGGTCAGCCGCGCGGTAGCCGCCGGGGTGACGCGGATGGTCACGATCTGCACCCGGCTGCGAAACGAGCCGCAGGTGCGCGGCATCGCCGACGCCTACGCCCCCGTCTTCTATGCCGCCGGCACCCATCCGATGAGCGCGGCCGAGGAACCGATGGCCACGCTGGACGAATTGATCGCACTGGCCCGGCATCCGAAATTCGTCGGCATCGGCGAGACGGGGCTTGATTATCACTACACGGCCGACAGCGCGGCGGTGCAGCAGGAAAGCCTGCGCATCCATATCGCCGCGGCGCAGGAAACCGGGTTGCCGCTGATCGTTCACGCGCGCGACGCCGACACGGACATGGCGCGCATCCTGACCGAGGAATACCGCGCGCGCCCCTATGGCTGCGTGATGCATTGCTTCAGCTCTGGCACGGGGCTGGCGCGCGCCGCGCTGGACCTGGGGTTCTACCTGTCGATGTCGGGCATCGCGGCCTTCCCCAGATCGCAGGAGTTGCGCGAGATCTTCGCCGCCGCGCCGCTGGACCGGATCCTTCTGGAAACCGACGCGCCCTATCTGGCCCCCCCGCCCCATCGCGGCAAGCGCAACGAACCGGCCTATACCGTCCATACGGCCCGGGTCGGCGCCGAGCTTTTCGGCCTCGACTACGCCGATTTCGCCGCCCGGACGCAGGCCAATTTCGACCGGCTGTTCTGGAAGGCTGCAAGCTGGCAGGAGGCCGCGTGACCGGCGCGCTCAGGTTCACCATCCTCGGCTGCGGCTCGTCGGGTGGCGTGCCGCGGATAGGTGGGCATTGGGGGCAGTGTGACCCCGCGAACCCCAGAAACCGTCGGCTGCGCTGCTCGATGCTGGTCGAGCGCGAAGAGGCCGAGGGCACGACCCGCGTGCTGATCGACACCTCGCCCGACCTGCGCGAGCAATTGCTTCACGCCGGGATCGGCACGCTGGACGCGGTGGTTTACACCCATTTCCATGCCGATCATGTCCATGGCATCGACGATTTGCGCCAGATCGTGTTCAACACCCGCCAGCGGCTTGCGGTCTGGGCCGATGGCGCGACGCAGGACGCGCTCTATTCCCGCTTCGGCTATGCCTTCACCCAGCCCGAGGGCTCGCCCTATCCGCCGATCCTGACCATGCATATGATCGACGGGCCGGTGCATGTCGACGGGCCGGGCGGGCGGGTGACGCTGGTGCCGTTCCGGGTGAACCATGGTGCCATCGACGCGCTTGGCTTTCGCATCGGGGGGCTGGCCTATTTGCCCGATGTGTCCGAGATCTACGAAGAAAGCCTGCCGCTGCTTCAGGGGCTGGACATCCTCGTGATCGACGCGCTGCGACGCACGCCGCATCCCACGCATTTCCATCTCGAGCGCACGCTGGACTGGATCGCGCGGCTGGCGCCCGCACGCGCGGTGCTGACCAACATGCATATCGACCTCGACTACGCGACCGTCGCGGCCGAGACGCCGGCCCATGTCAGCCCCGCCCATGACGGGATGGTGCTAAGCCTGCCCGCCTGATGCAGGCACTTCTGGACGTCATCCTGCCGGTCTTTCTGGTGCTGGGCTTCGGCTATGTCGCGGTCTGGCGCGGGCTGTTTTCCGATGCGGGCGTCGACGGGCTGATGAAGTTCACCCAGAACTTCGCCATTCCCTGCCTTCTGTTCCGCGCGATCTCGACGCTGGATCCGGGGCAGGAATTCGACTGGCGGCTTCTGACCAGCTTCTATGCCGGGGCCACCACCGGGTTCTTCCTGGGGCTCTTCGGCGCGCGGTTCCTGTTTCGCCGCGGTTGGGAAGACAGCGTCGCCATCGGCTTTGTCGGGCTGTTTTCCAACTCGCTTCTGCTGGGCCTGCCGATCACCGAACGGGCCTATGGCACGGAGGCGCTGGCACCGAACTATGCGATCATCGCAATGCATTCGCCCTTTTGCTACGGGTTGGGCCTGACCGCGATGGAGATCGTGCGCAATCGCGGGACGGGTGTGCTGGGCACCTCGGGCGCGATCCTCAAGGCGATGTTCCGCAACGCGCTGGTGATCGGCATCGCGCTGGGGCTGGCGGTGAACCTGACCGGACTGCCGCTGCCCGGCGTGCTGACGGACGCGCTGGATCTGATGATCCGCGCCGCGCTTCCGGCGGCGCTGTTCGGGCTGGGGGGCGTTCTTTACCGCTACCGGCCCGAGGGCGATCTGCGCGTGATCGCCTTTGCCTGTGCGATCTCGCTGGTGATCCACCCCGCCGTGGTCTGGGCGCTGGGCACGCAGCTTGAGCTGGAGACCAGGCAGTTCCGCTCGGCCGTCGTGACCGCCGCGATGGCCCCGGGCGTCAACGCCTATATCTTCGCCAACATGTATGGCGCGGCCCGGCGGGTGGCGGCGTCCTCGGTGCTGATCGGAACGGCCGCCTCGATCCTGACGGCGTGGTTATGGCTGGCCGTTCTGCCCTGACCGGTTTCAGGACCGGACAGGCCAGTCCCGGACCAGCGCCAGCGAGCGCTCCAGCCCCTCGCGATGCACGTCTTCCTCGGCACGGCGGGCCAGGTGTTCGGCGATCAGCGCGCGCAGATAGGCGGCCGCATTCTCGCCCTGCGCATCCGTCCTGGAAGGATCGGCGCCATATTCGAGCAAGACCCGCACCTTGGCCGTGTCATGCCCCGCGATCTGCAAAGGCAGCCGACCGGGGGTGAACCAGGGCTGGGACCGCTCATCGAACGGCGCGTTGGGATCGGCGCCAGCTCGCAGCAGCGCCTCGAGATCGTCGGCCGAGCCTTCGAGAACGGCCCGGTGCAGCGGTGTCCAGCCCCAGCTTTCGGTTCGCGCCTCGATATCGCCGCCCGCCTTCACCAGGAGATCGGCCAGCACCGCCTTGGTTTCTGCGGTTTCCCAGCCCCAGGGATACGCCGCCACCGCATGCAGCGGCCGGTAGCCATCGCTCATGCCCGCATCGGGATCGGCCCCCTGGTCGAGCAGGAATTCCACGACCGCGACCGACCGGCCCTCGACCGACAAGGCGTGAAAGAGCGCGGTTTCCTCCAGCGCCCCGTGGCGTGCGTCGAGATCGGCCCCTGCAAGGCAGTCCCGCAACCGATCAACATCCCCCGACGCAATCGCCGCGAAGAGAATGCGCGTTGGCTCACCTTCCGGGCTGACCGCTTCTTCGCGGAAACGCAGCGTCGCCATGATGGCCCTGCCGCGCCGGTAAAGCGACTCGGACAGGCTGCGGGCGAGAACCGTGTCGCCCTGCGCCTCGGCGGCGGAGAGCGCCGCGCTCAGGCGGTCATTCTCGGCCTGAAACTCCGCGCCGTGGACCAGTTCACCGCGCAAGGCGGCGATCTGGCGGCGGAATGCTGCGGCATCACCCGCCATCTCCGGCGGCAGGGCAGCGACCATCGCCTCGGCCTTCTCCGCATGGATTTCGAATTCGTCAAACGCCCCCTTGCGGGCCGTTTCTCCCAGTGCCGACAAAAGCTCGGCCAGTTCCATACGCATACCAGTCACCAAACAACCCAAGCAAAAGCGCCCCACTGACACTCGCTCTAGTTGTCGAATCTGGCCGTTTTTCCGTAGAACTGAGACGAATTTTAGGCAATTTGCTCGATCAGGCCGGTGTCAGCATGCCTTTTTCGCGGGCGAGATCCTGCATGCGCTTCTGCAGTTTCTCGAAGGCACGCACCTCGATCTGGCGGATACGCTCGCGGCTTACATCGTAGACGCTGGACAATTCCTCTAGCGTGACCGGCTGGTCCTGCAACCGACGCTGCAACAGGATGTCCTTCTCGCGGTCGTTGAGCACGGCCATCGCCTCCACCAGAAGCGCGCGGCGACTTTCCATTTCGTCCCGCTCTGCATAGGCCCCGGCCTGGTCTGCATCCTCGTCCTCGAGCCAGTCCTGCCATTCGGTCGAGCTGTCGCCTTCGGCGCCGCCCACCATCGCGTTCAGCGAGGCATCGCCCCCGGAGAGGCGCCGGTTCATGGCAATGACCTCGTCCTCGGTCACGTTCAGGTCATGGGCGATGCGCGCGACGTTCTCGGGGCGCAGATCGCCCTCTTCCAGCGCGCCAATCCGGGCCTTGGCCTTGCGCAGGTTGAAGAACAGCTTCTTCTGGGCGCTCGTCGTGCCCAACTTCACCAGGGACCACGACCGCAGGATATATTCCTGGATCGCAGCACGGATCCACCACATCGCATAGGTCGCGAGGCGAAAGCCCTTTTCGGGGTCGAACCGCTTGACCGCCTGCATCAGGCCCACATTGGCCTCGGAGATCACCTCGGCCTGGGGCAGACCGTAGCCGCGATAGCCCATCGCGATCTTGGCTGCCAGCCGAAGATGCGAGGTGACCATCCGATGCGCCGCCTCGGAATCCTGATGGTCGACCCATCGCTTGGCCAGCATGTATTCCTCTTCGGGCTCCAGCAGCGGAAACTTGCGGATTTCCTGAAGATAGCGGTTCAGCCCCTGCTCCGGAGACGGGGCGGGAAGGTTGGCATATGTGCTCATGTCTATCCCTGTTGCTCCCTCGTGCTTTCCCTTGAATCTAGGAACTGAACCGGACGGTTCAAGTTAACCCGATTCACTTGCCCTGATACCTTTCGCGCAGATTGGACCGGATTCGGGCGGGAACCGGTAAATTTCGGGTAAAGATGTCAGCGGATCACGCAGGTTTGCGAGTTTGTTTCAAACACGCAGCGCCGCGGCGAGGGTCTGCATGTCCTCCGGCGGGGGCGAGGCGAAACGCATCATCTCGCCGGTTCCCGGGTGAACGAAGCCCAGCGTCGCGGCATGCAGCGCCTGGCGCGGGAAGGCGGCCGCCGCAGCCGTGGCCGCCGCGCCCACCGCGCGCTCGGACAGCCGCCGCCGCCCGCCATAGACCGGGTCGCCGATCAGCCCATGGCCGGCATGGGCCAGATGCACGCGGATCTGGTGGGTGCGGCCGGTCTCCAGCCAGCATTCGACCAGGGCCGCCGCCGGTGGCGCGCCAAATGTCTCGACCACACGGACCCGCGTGACCGCATGTCGGCCACCCGAGTTCAGAACGGCCTGGCGCTGGCGGTCCGAAGGGTGGCGCCCGATCCGGGTGGCGATCCGCATGACCCCGCCCGGCTCGAAGCTGATGCCGTCAATACCCCGCAGGCGCGGATCGCCCTGATCCGGGACCCCGAAGACCAGCGCGCGGTAATGCCGTTCGACGCTGTGGGCGGCGAATTGCGCAGAAAGCGCGGCATGAGCCTTGTCGGTTTTCGCGATCACCAAAAGGCCGCTCGTTTCCTTGTCGATGCGATGCACGATGCCCGGTCGCTTTTCGCCACCGATCCCAGACAGGCTTTCACCGCAATGGGCCAGCAACGCGTTGACCAGCGTTCCCGAGGGCGAGCCCGGCGCGGGATGAACGACCATGCCCGCGGGCTTGTCGATCACGATCAGGTCGTCATCCTCATGGACGACATTCAGGGGAATCGCCTGGGCCGAGGTCGCGACCTCGGTCGGTTCGGCAAAGGCGATCTCGATCTCGTCGCCCTCGGCCACCCGCGCACGCGCTTCGCTCAGCACGGCCCCGCCGCGCGCCACGCCACCCGCCGCGATCAGCTTGGCCAGTCGCGAGCGCGTCAACCCCTCGGCCTCTGGCACATCGCGGGCCAGCGCCTTATCAAGGCGGTCAGGCGGGTTCGGTCCGATGACGACCGTCAGCAGCCGCGGCGTGGAGATGGGCGTGGACATGAACGATTCCCCGGAACCGGAGGCCCTGCCCCCGAACCTGAAACTTCTGCGCGTGCTGGTCACCGTGCTGATGGTCACCATGATTGCAGGCTTTCTAGTCATCGTCGCCCTGTTTGTCATCCGGATGCCCGGGGGCGGCGCATTGCCGTTGCCCGAGGAGGTCCGCCTGCCCGATGGCGCGACTGCCACGGCCTTCACCCGCGGGCGCGACTGGGTCGCGGTTGTCACCGCGGACGACCGCATCCTGATCTTCGACGCAGAAACCGGTGCGCTGCGCCAGACCGTCCGGATCGCGAGGTAGCGGCCGCACGGGACGCGTTGCATTCCACCCGCTTTCGGGCATAACCGGCGTGCCAGCCGAAACAACCGCCGGAGCCTGCCCGTGATCCTCTACCCCGCCATCGACCTGAAGGACGGTCAATGCGTGCGCCTGCTGCGCGGCGAGATGGACAAGGCCACGGTCTTCGGCGACGACCCTGCGGCGCAGGCCCTGGCCTTCCAGAAGGCGGGCTGCGAATGGCTGCATCTTGTCGATCTGAACGGCGCCTTCGCGGGACAGCCCGTGAACGGCGCGGCGGTCGAGGCGATCCTTGCGGCGGTCAACCTGCCCGCACAGCTTGGCGGCGGTATCCGCGACATGGCCACGATCGAGGGCTGGCTGTCGCGTGGCATCGCACGGGTGATCCTCGGCACCGTGGCGGTGGAGAACCCGGCGCTGGTGCACGAGGCTGCGCGTGCCTTTCCGGGTCGCGTGGCGGTGGGCATCGACGCGCGCAAGGGCAAGGTGGCAACCAGGGGC
>NZ_DSDD01000255.1:0-11768 GCF_011048875.1 Rhodovulum sp. | reverse complement strand
GGCCAGCGCGCCCGCCACCGCCCCCGTGGACGACCCCGCCCAGCATCCCGGCGCGGTGACTTCCCCCATGGTCGGCACTGCCTATCTGCAACCCGAACCTGGCTCGGATGCCTTCGTCAAGGTCGGAGACACGGTCAGCGAAGGCCAGACGCTGCTGATCATCGAGGCGATGAAGACGATGAACCACATCCCGGCGCCGCGCTCCGGCACCGTCAAGCGCATCCTGATCGAGGATGGTGCCCCGGTGGAATATGGCGCACCGCTGATGATCCTCGAATAGGGCGGGCGGCGCATGTTCGACAAGATCCTGATCGCGAACCGCGGCGAGATCGCGCTCCGCGTGATCCGCGCCTGCCGCGAGATGGGCATCCGGTCCGTCGCGGTGCATTCGACCGCCGATGCCGATGCGATGCATGTGCGAATGGCCGATGAAAGCGTCTGCATCGGCCCGCCGCCGGGCACCGAAAGCTATCTGTCGATCCCGTCCATAATCTCGGCCTGCGAGATCACGGGCGCCCAGGCGATCCACCCGGGCTATGGCTTCCTGTCCGAGAACGCACGCTTCGTGCAGATCGTCGAGGATCACGGCCTGACCTTCATCGGCCCCTCGGCCGAGCACATCCGCATGATGGGCGACAAAATCACCGCCAAGGAAACCATGAAGGCGCTGGGGGTTCCCTGCGTGCCGGGCTCGGATGGCGGGGTGCCGGATGTCGAGACCGCCCGGAAACTTGTCGGCGACATGGGCTATCCGGTCATCGTCAAGGCGACCGCGGGCGGCGGCGGGCGGGGCATGAAGCTGGCCAGAACCGCCGACGATCTGGAACGCGCCTTCCAGACCGCGCGGGCCGAGGCCAAGGCCGCCTTCGGCAATGACGAGGTCTATATCGAGAAATACCTGCAAAAGCCCCGCCACATCGAGATCCAGGTCTTCGGCGACGGACAGGGCCGCGCGGTGCATCTGGGCGAGCGGGACTGTTCGCTGCAGCGACGGCACCAGAAGGTTCTGGAGGAGGCGCCCGGCCCCGCGATCGACGCCGAGACGCGGGCGCGAATCGGCAAGATCTGTGCCGACGCGGTGGCGCGCATCAACTATCGCGGCGCGGGCACGATCGAGTTCCTTTATGAGGACGGCGAATTCTACTTCATCGAGATGAACACCCGCTTGCAGGTCGAACATCCCGTGACCGAGGCGATCTTTGGCGTGGATCTCGTGCGCGAACAGATCCGCGTGGCGGAGGGGCGGCCCTTGTCCTTCGACCAGGATGATCTGGAGCTGAACGGGCACGCGATCGAGGTGCGGATCAATGCCGAGCGGCTGCCGACCTTCGCCCCCTGCCCCGGCCGGATCACCGCCTATCACGCGCCCGGCGGTCTGGGTGTGCGGATGGATTCCGCGCTTTACGACGGCTATTCGATCCCGCCCTATTACGACAGCCTGATCGGCAAGCTGATCGTGCATGGCCGTGACCGGGGCGAGGCGCTGGCGCGGCTTGACCGGGCGCTGGGCGAGTTGATCGTGGATGGCGTGGACACCACGGCACCGCTGTTCCGCTCGCTCTTGCTGGAGCCTGACATCCAGAAGGGCAATTACAACATCCACTGGCTGGAACGCTGGCTGGAGGCCGGGCCGGATCTCTGACGGACTCGCGCTCCGGCCCGCCGGGATCGAGGGAATGACGGCCGACAGACTGACGCCCCGGGTTCTGCTGAACGCCTATGCTGCGGGCATCTTTCCCATGGCGGAGTCGCGCAAGGATCCGGAGGTCTTCTGGGTCCGGCCGCGGCGGCGCGGGATCTTTCCGCTCGACGGCTTTCACATCTCGAAGAGCCTCGCCCGGCATATCCGCCGCGATCCCTTCATGATCCGCATCGACACCGATTTCGCAGGCGTCGTTGCGGGCTGCGCGGACCGCGACGAGACCTGGATCAACGACACGATCTTTGCGCTGTACCGCGAGCTGCACGCGATGGGGCACGCCCATTCGCTGGAAGTCTGGGAGGGCGACACGCTGGTCGGCGGAGTCTATGGCGTGACGCTGGGCGCGGCCTTCTTCGGCGAAAGCATGTTCTCGCGCCGCACGGATGCGTCAAAGATCGCGCTGGCCTATCTGGTGGACCGGCTGCGCGCGGGCGGCTTCCGGCTGTTCGACGCGCAATTCCTGACGCCGCATCTGCAAAGCCTCGGCGCCATCGAGATCGGCCGCGACGCCTATATGCGGCAGCTTGGGGCGGCACTGGCCCGGCAGGCGGATTTCACCGCCCCCCGGACGCCCGCCTCGGGTCAGGCGCTCTTGCAGCGCAGAACCCAGACATCGTAGCGGGCATGGTCCAGCGGGTTAAGCGCCGGGCTTGACGCCAGCATCCAGCCCGAGAACAGCCGCGCGCCCCCCGTCTCGTCGGCAATCTCGATCAGTGCGAAGGCGTCAGAGGCCGGGTTGTCCGCCGGATAACGGCATTCGCGCAGCATCACCTGCAACCGCCCCACCCGCGCGCCCTGCCCCGGCGCAAGCTCCAGATCGACCACCTCGCCCGACACCCGGTCAAGCCCGCGCAGCACCGCGCCCGCCTGTGCGGTTTCGGTCCGGATCGCCGGATCGGCCTGCGGGTCGGGCGCGACCGGCAGCATCACAAGCGGGTCTTCCTGCTCGATCGTCGGCAGTGGCTCGCCCTGCAACTGCTCGTTCAGCATCGTCTCGCCCGGCGGCAGGTCGTCGAGCGGACCGACCGACCAGCCCTCGGTCGTCCAGCTGTCTGGATCCCAGACGGGTTCCTGCTGCGCCGCCAGAGGCGTGGCAAGCAGCACGAAGACAAGAGCCAGTCGGCCAGTCATCGACCCGTCTCGTCGGCGGTTGCGGTAAAGACCTTCATCAGCAGAGAGATCAGGCTGACCGCGCCCTGGGTTTCCAGCATCTCGTCGCCTGGCGACAGGTTGAAGGGCGAACCGCCGGGGATGATCTCGACAAAGGTGCCGCCCAGAAGCCCCTCGGTCGAAACCAGAACCGCGCTGTCATCGGGCAGTTCGATCCCCTTCTTCATGGTGAAGCGGGCATCGGCGCGAAAGGTCTGGGGGTTCAGCTCCAGCGCGGTGACGGTGCCCACCTTGACGCCGGCCAGCCGAACATCGGTGCCGACATTGACCCCCTCGACCGAACGGAAGCTTGCCGTCAGCTCATAGCTGCCCGTGGCGCCGCCGATGCCGGTGGATTGGGTGGCGTACAGGAAGAACCCCACCGCCAGCGCCATCACCGCGCCGCCCGTGATCACCTCTGTCGTGGTATTCTCGGCCATGGTGCTATTCGGGTTGCCACGCCTCGTAATCCCGCCGCGGGACGGGCTCGGGCCTGCGGATCGACCCCGGCGGGGCATAGGCCAGCGGCGTGCCGGTCAGATTCTCCTGATGCGGCTTTTCCCAGGACTTGTGCGGAAGCGGCTTCTCGGTCGGGGCCTCGGCATAGGTGTGGTGCAGCCAGCCATGCCAGTCCGGCGCGATGCGGCTGGCCTCGACTTCGCCATTATAGATCACCCAGCGACGCGTGCCGTCCCTTGACTGGTAAAAGACATTGCCCTGTGCGTCCTCGCCGACCTTCTGGCCGTGGCGGGCGGTGAACAGGCGCGTGCCGAGCGTTTCGGCGTTCCACCAGGTGACATATTTCAGAAGGTCGTCGATCACGCCCATGGGATCCTCCGCGTGGTGCTATGCGACATATGCCGCATGTGGGCCAGAAGGTCCAGTGCCCTGCCCCGGGCCTCGCGGTCTGTTCAGATTGCACCTGCCTCGGAGCGGATGATGCGCGCGATCAGGGCGCAGTCCTCTTCCGAAAAGGTCAGCGGCAGGCGCATGTCGATAAGCCCGGCCAGCACCCGGTCGGTCCGTGGCAGCGGGTCCGGGTCGGCCCAGGTCCAATGGGCATAGCGCGAGGTGAAGCCCTGCGGGCGCGCGGCCCCGAACCATTTCAGCTCGACCCCCCGGGCGGCACAGCGGGCCAGGAACGCCTCGATCCGGGGCGCGGGCCAGTCCGGCAGGCGGAACTGGAAGGACGAGCCGACGAACCCCTCCTCGGGCGGCCGCGCGATCAGCGCAAGCCCCGGCACGCCCGCCAGCCCCGCCTCGATCACCCGGTAAAGCCCGTTCCAGCGCGCCACCTGTTCGGGCAGGCGGGCCAGTTGCGGGCGCAGGATCGCGGCGCGCAGGTTGTCCATCCGGCCCGAGACATTCGGCACCTCGCCCAGAAGCCGGGCAAACGCCTCGGCGGGGGGCGCGGCGCCGTGGCGGTCGAAATGCATGTAGCTGCCCGACAACAGCACCGCGCGGGCGGCAAGTTCCGCATCGTCGGTGACGATCAGCCCGCCCTCGCCCGAATTGATGTGCTTGTAGGTCTGGGTCGAATAGCAGCCCATCACCCCATGCCGCCCGGATGGCACGCCCGCCCAGTCGGCCCCCATCGTATGCGCGCAATCCTCGATTACCGCGACCCCGGCACCATCGCAAAGCGCCATCAACGCGCCCATGTCGCCGACATGCCCGCGCATGTGGGACAGCATCAGCACCCGCGCGTCGGTTTCCTCGATCCGCCGTTCCAGATGGACAAGGTCGATGGTCAGCGCCTCGGTTGTCTCGACGAAGACCGGCCTTGCGCCAAGGCTGGCAATCGCACCTGGCACCGGGGCCAGCGTGAAGGCATTGGTCAGCACCCCCTCGCCCGGTTCGACCTGCAACGCCCGCAGCGCGCAGGCCAGCGCATAGCCGCCCGAGGCGACCGCAAGACAGTAGCGCGCCCCGGTGAGGGCCGCGAAGTCCTGCTCAAGCGCCGCCACCTCGCCCGCCTCGCCGGGGGCAAGGTTGTAGCGATGCAGCCGCCCATGCCGCATCACCGCAACGGCCGCCGCGATCGCCTCGTCGGGGATCGGCTCCTGCTGGGTGAAGCTGCCGGCGAACCGGTCGGTCATGGCACCGCCTGCGGGATCAGCCGCCCGGCCAGGTCGAACAGCTCGGCGTAATCGGCCAACAGCGCCTCGGGCTCCAGCGCGGGCATCTCGGCCGCGGCCGGGCCGAAGGTCACCAGCACGCAGGGCACGCCGGCGGCGCGCGCGGTGTTGCGGTCGGTCGCACTGTCGCCAATCAGGATCGACAGCGGCACCACGCCGCCCGCCCGTTCGACCGCGGCCCGGTAAGGCGCGGGATCGGGCTTGCGCATGGGCAGAGTGTCGGCGCCCACCAGCGAGCCGAACAGGCCCCGCACCCCCAGCCGCGCCAGCAGTTCCTCGGCCAGCGCCTCGGGCTTGTTGGTGCAGATGCCCACGCGGTAGCCCGCGCTGCGCAGCCGCTCGACCGCATCGACGGCGCCGGGATAGATCCGCGTATGCCGGTCAAGGTTCTGCGCGTAATGGGCCAGGAAGACGGGAAACTGCGCCTCGACCTCTGCCTCGGGCGCGGCCACGCCCAGCCGCTGGAACGCCAGCCGCAGCATCGCCCTCCCGCCCAGAAAGGCGGTCGTGGCGTCCTGCACGGGGTCAAGCGGCAGGCCCAGCCCCACATCCTCGAAACAGGCATTCGCCGCGTCGATCAGGTCGCGGCTGGTGTCGGCCAGCGTGCCGTCGAGATCGAAGATGACCGTGCGCATGTGCCCTCGCTGCCCGTTGCGCGCCCTGAAACAGAGCGAAACGCCAAGTGATCCGGGCGACGGTTGCGCGCCCACGCATCTGCGATAAAAGGGATGCGACCAAAAGGAAAGAGCACAGGCCCCATGCCGACAGCCCTGATCATCCTGGCCGCGGGCCAGGGCACGCGGATGCAGTCCGACCGCCCCAAGGTGCTGCACGAGGTGGCGGGCGCGCCGCTGATCGCGCATGCCATTGCCGCCGGTGCCGCACTTGCCCCCGACCGCATGGTGATCGTGGCGGGCCATGGCGCCGACGCGGTGCGCGCTGCGGCGCTGGAAATCGACCCCGATGTTGCGGTCGTCGTGCAGCACGAACAACTGGGCACCGCGCATGCGGTAGCACAGGCGCGCGCGGCGCTGGACGGGGTAACGGGCGATGCCATCGTGCTTTACGGCGACACCCCCTTCATCCGGCCCGAAACGCTTGAGGCGATGGCCGAGGCGCGCGCGCGCCATGCGGTTGTCGTGCTGGGCTTCGAACCGGCCGATCCGGGCCGGTACGGGCGGCTGGTCATGGCGGGCGACGCGCTGGACCGGATCGTGGAATTCAAGGACGCAACCCCGGAGGAACAGGCCATAGGGCTGTGCAATTCCGGCGTGATCGCAGCGGATTGCGCGCTGTTGTTCGAGTTGATCGATGCGGTCGGCAACGACAATGCCGCAGGCGAATACTACCTGACCGACATCGTCGGACTGGCCCGCGCGCGGGGCCTTTCGGCGGGCGTCGTGGTCTGTGACGAGGCCGAGACGCTCGGCGTCAATTCCCGCACCGATCTGGCCCGCGCCGAGGCGGCGTTCCAGTCCCGCGCTCGCACCGAGGCGCTGGAAAACGGCGTCACGCTGATCGCGCCGGAAACCGTGTTCTTCGCCCATGACACCGCGATCGGCCGCGATGCCCTGATCGAGCCCAACGTGATCTTCGGCCCCGGCGTCACCGTCGAATCCGGCGCCCATATCCGCGCGTTCAGCCATCTGGAGGGGTGTCACGTCAGCCGCGGCACGGTCGTCGGCCCCTTTGCCCGGCTGCGCCCGGGCGCGGAACTGTCCGAAGACGTGCGCGTCGGCAATTTCGTCGAGGTCAAGAACGCGCTGGTGGCCGAGGGCGCCAAGATCAACCACCTGAGTTACATCGGCGATGCGACCGTCGGCGCAAAGGCCAATATCGGCGCGGGCACCGTCACCTGCAATTACGATGGCGTCTTCAAGCACCATACCGAGATCGGCGCGCACGCCTTCATCGGTTCCGACACGATGCTGGTGGCCCCGGTCCGCATCGGCGAAGGCGCGATGACCGCCAGCGGATCGGTCATCACCTCGAACGTGCCGGATGGCGCATTGGCGCTGGGTCGGGCGCGGCAGGACAACAAGCCGGGGTTGGCGGCGAAACTGTTTGAAAGATTGCGGGCCGAAAAGGCCCGGCGCAAAGGGAATTGAACTCATGTGCGGAATTGTCGGCATTCTGGGCGATCACGAAGTCGCCCCCATCCTCGTCGAGGCGCTGAGACGCCTGGAATACCGCGGCTATGACAGCGCGGGCATTGCCACGGTCAACGCGGGCAAGCTGGACCGCCGCCGCGCGGTGGGCAAGCTGGTGAGCCTGTCGGACCTGCTGGTGCATGATCCGCTGGCGGGCAAGTCGGGCATCGGGCACACCCGCTGGGCCACCCATGGCGCGCCCACGGTCGCCAACGCCCATCCTCACCGCGCGCGTCGGGTCGCGGTTGTCCATAACGGCATCATCGAGAATTTCCGCACGCTGCGCGATGAACTGGTGGCGCAGGGCGCAGGCTTCGAAAGCGACACCGACACCGAGACGGTCGCGCATCTGGCGCAGGTCTTCCTCGATCAGGGGCTTGCCCCGCGCGAGGCGGCCGAACGCACGCTTGAACGGCTCGAAGGGGCGTTCGCGCTCTTGTTCCTGTTCGAGGGCGAGGACGACCTGATGATCGCCGCCCGCAAGGGCAGCCCGCTGGCCGTGGGCCATGGCGAGGGCGAGATGTTCGTGGGCTCGGACGCCATCGCGCTGGCGCCGCTGACGCACCGGATCACCTACCTGGAGGAGGGCGACCGCGCTATCGTCACCCGCGCGGGCGCCCAGTTCTTCGACGATCAGGGCCGCCCCGCGAACCGCGAGATCCGCACCATCGAGATCGGCGCGACCCGGGTGGAAAAGGCCGGCTACAAGCATTTCATGGCCAAGGAGATCGCCGAGCAGCCCAGCGTGATAGGCAACGCGCTGCGCCATTACATCGGCGAAAGCGGCGAGATCGTCCTGCCAGGCGGCGGCATCGACTTCACCCGCGTCAGCCGCCTGACGATGGTCGCCTGCGGCACCGCCTATCTGGCCTGCATGACGACGAAATACTGGATCGAGCAACTGGCGGGCCTGCCCGTCGATGTCGATATCGCATCGGAATTCCGCTATCGCGACCCGCCGATCCCCGAGGGCACGCTGGCCGTGTTCGTCAGTCAGTCGGGCGAAACCGCCGACACGCTGGCCGCGCTGCGCTATTGTGCCGGCAAGGCCCAGCGCATCGTCTCGGTCGTCAATGTCGCTGAAAGCTCGATCGCACGCGAAAGCGATCTTGCCCTGCCGATCCTTGCAGGCGCCGAGATCTCGGTGGCCTCGACCAAGGGCTTTACCTGCCAGCTGGCCGTCCTCGCGCTCATCGCGCTCGAGGCCGCGCGCCAGCGCGGGGTGCTGGACGCGGCGTCGTTCGGCCGGCATCTGGAGGATCTGCGCTCGATGCCCGGCCGGCTGAACGCTGCGCTCGCTACCGAACCGCGGGTCAAGACCATCGCCCGGCATCTGGCCGAGGCGACCGACGTCCTGTTCCTGGGCCGCGGCGCGATGTATCCGCTGGCCCTTGAGGGCGCGCTGAAGCTCAAGGAAATCAGCTATATCCACGCCGAGGGCTATGCGAGCGGCGAGTTGAAGCACGGCCCAATCGCGCTGGTGGACAAGACCGTGCCGGTGATCGTGATGGCCCCCCATGACCGGCTGTTCGACAAGACCGTGTCGAACATGCAGGAGGTGATGGCCCGCGGCGGCAAGGTACTGCTGGTGACCGATGCGCGCGGCGCGGCCGAGGCGGGGCACGGCGTCTGGCAGACGCTGGTGATGCCCGAGGTGCCCGAGTCATTCGCGCCGATCCTCTATGCGCTGCCCGCCCAGCTTCTGGCCTATCACACGGCGGTGGCCAAGGGCACCGACGTGGACCAGCCGCGGAACCTCGCGAAATCGGTAACGGTGGAATAGCGGCCCGGACCACCAGGATTTTTTGAACTGGGCATCGGCAACGGATCGTGCTCGGCCGGATATCCAGCCTAGCCACTTTTCACGACGCCAACTTGCGGACATCCGCTCCAGCCAGGGTGATGCGTTCAAGACGCAGGTTGCGCTCATCCACTACATGCTGCACCGATTATCTGGGGGGCGCGGCACAAGGCACTGCGCCCCCCCTTTACTCAACTGCATCCGCTCGTCGCGCCGCAGGTGTTGCACTTCATGCAGGTGCCGTTGCGGACCAGCGTGTAGTTGCCGCATTCGCCGCAGGGGTCGCCCTCGTAGCCCTGCATGCGGGCCTTGGTGCGGGGGTCGAGCGCGGCGACGGCCGTGGCGGTGGCGGCGCCGGTCTCGGGCACCGCCATCGTCTGCAGCGCCGCCAGGGGGGCTGCCCCGCCAGCCAGCGCCGTGGCCGCCATGCCGCCTTGCAGCACGACCAGTTCCTGAGGCAGGCGCTTGCGCAGGTAGCCGGTCGAGCTGATCTGCTTCAGCACCTCCAGCGACTTCGAGACCGCGCTTTCGGACACCGGCGCCACGTTGGGCTTGCCTTCGGCATCACCGCCGCCCAGATCGTCGAAGGCCGCGCCCGTAGGTTTGACATGGGCGAGGTCGGTCCGGTCAAGGTAACTCACCGCCAGTTCCCGGAAGATGTAGTCGAGGATCGAGGTCGCGTTCTTGATCGAGTCGTTGCCCTGCACGATGCCGGCCGGTTCGAACCGGGTGAAGGTGAAGGCCTCGACGAATTCCTCGAGCGGCACGCCGTATTGCAGGCCGACCGAGACCGCGATGGCGAAGTTGTTCATCATCGCGCGGAAGCCCGCGCCTTCCTTGTGCATGTCGATGAAGATCTCGCCCAAGGACCCGTCCGCGTATTCGCCGGTGCGCAGATAGACCTTGTGGCCGCCGACGATGGCCTTTTGCGTGTAGCCCTTGCGCCGTTCGGGCAGCTTTTCGCGGTTCGAGCGGACGGCCTCCTTCACGATCACCTTCTCGACGATCTTCTCGGCGATGACCTGGGCCTTTTCCTGCGGCGTGCCGGTGGCGAGGATCTCCTCGCCCTCCTCGTCGTCCTCGACAAGGGAGGCGGCTAGCGGCTGGCTGAGCTTCGAGCCGTCGCGGTACAGCGCGTTGGCCTTCACCCCCAGCGACCACGACAGTTCATAGGCCGACAGGCAATCCTCGATGGTCGCGTCGTTGGGCATGTTGATCGTCTTGGAAATCGCGCCCGAGATGAAGCTTTGCGCCGCCGCCATCATGTGGATATGGCTGTTGACCGACAGGAAGCGCCTGCCTTTCTTGCCGCAGGGATTGGCGCAGTCGAAGACGTGGTAATGCGCCGGGTCCAGATGCGGCGCGCCTTCCAGCGTCATGGTTCCGCAGACATGGTCGTTCGCGGCCTCGATCTCGGCCTTCGAGAAGCCCAGATGGCGCAGCAGGTCGAAGGTGGGATCGGTCAGCTTGGCCTCGGGGATGCCGAGCACGTCCTTGCAGAACGCCTCGCCCAGGGTCCACTGGTTGAAGACGAAGCGGATGTCGAAAGCCGAAGGCAGCGCGGCCTCGATCTTGTCCAGTTCCGCCCGGCCGAAGCCATGGCCGATCAGCGCGGTGTGGTTGATGCCGGGGCAGTTGCCCAAGCTGCCGTGACCCACGGCGTAGGCCACGATCTCCTCGATCTGGGCAGGCCCGTAGCCCAGTATTTCCAGCGCCGCCGGAACCGATTGGTTGATGATCTTGAAGTAGCCGCCGCCGGCGAGCTTCTTGAATTTGACCAGCGCGAAGTCGGGCTCGATGCCGGTGGTGTCGCAATCCATCACCAGCCCGATCGTTCCGGTGGGCGCGATCACGCTGACCTGCGCGTTGCGGAAACCGTGCTTTTCGCCCAGCGCCAGCGCCTCGTCCCAGGCGCCCATGGCGAGATCCACCAGCCGCCGGTCGGGGCAATGAGCGTGGTCCAGCGGCATGGGGCGGACGGCCAGACCCTCGTAGCCTTCGGTCGCGCCGTGCGCCGCGCGGCGGTGGTTGCGGATGACGCGCAGCATGTGCTCGGCGTTGCGGGCGTGGCCCGGAAAGGGCCCGAGTTCGCCCGCGATCTCGGCCGAGGTGGCATAGGCGATGCCGGTCAGGATCGCGGTCAGCGCACCGCAAAGCGCGCGGCCCTCGTCGCTGTCATAGCCCAGCCCCATGTTCATCAGGAGCCCGCCGATATTGGCATAGCCAAGGCCCAGCGTGCGGAAGTCGTAGCTGAGCTGCGCGATTTCCTTCGACGGGAACTGCGCCATCATCACGCTGATTTCCAGCGTCAGCGTCCACAGCCGCGTGGCGTGGACATAATCCTCGGCCTGGAACGCGCCGTCGCGGTAGAAGGTCAAGAGGTTCATCGACGCGAGGTTGCAGGCCGTGTCGTCGAGGAACATGTATTCCGAGCACGGGTTCGAGGCCCGGATCGCGCCATCGGCCGGGCAGGTGTGCCAGGCGTTGATCGTGTCGTGGAACTGGATTCCCGGATCGGCGCAGGACCAGGCCGCATGGCCGATCTGGTTCCACAGCTCGCGGGCCTTGACGGTCTTGGCGACCTTGCCGTCGGTGCGCCGGATCAGGTCCCAGTCGGCATTTTCCCTGACCGCGCGCAGGAAGGCGTCGGTGACGCGGACCGAGTTGTTCGAGTTCTGCCCCGAGACGGTCGCATAGGCCTCGCTATCCCAGTCGGTGTCGTAGGTCGGGAACTCGATCGACGAATAGCCCTGCCGGGCATAATCGAGCACGCGCTTGACATAGGCTTCGGGGATCAGCGCCTTCTTGGCGGCGCGGATCGCGGCCTT
>NZ_DSDD01000323.1:0-11834 GCF_011048875.1 Rhodovulum sp. | reverse complement strand
TCGGCTTCCTGTTTCCGGGCGCGGTCACCGGCATCGGCGGGGGCACCTTGCGCGATCCGGTTCTGGGCGTGCCGGTCTTCTGGGTGCAACAGAATCTCTACCGTGTTGTCTGCGCCGCGACCGCCGTTCTGGTCTACTCATCGCGCATCTGCCGGAATCGCGTTATCGCCTACCGCTGTGGCTCGACGCGGTCGCGCTTGCCGCCTATGGCGTCTTCGGTGCCCACAAGGGGGGTTCTTGTCACCGGGTCGGCGACGGTTGCCATTGCCATGGGAATGCTGACCGGAACATTCGGCGGCATCCTGCGGGATGTTCTGGCCCGCGAACCCTCGGTGCTGATGCGACAGGAGATCTATGTTGCGCTCGCCATGACCGACGCGCTGGCCTTCGGCTGGACCCTGCCCGCCTACCGCTCGCGCCCCGGACGCCCGCCCGAGGATCTGCGCTGATACCGCTCGGGCTCAGTCCTCGGCCCGAGCCTCGGCGCGGCTCTTCCCCGCCACATTCAGGGCCAGCGTCGCTGCCATGAACTGGTCAAGATCGCCGTCCAGAACGCCCGCCGTGTCCGAGGTTTCGACCCCGGTGCGCAGGTCCTTGACCATCTGGTAGGGCTGCAGGACATAGGACCGGATCTGGTTGCCCCAGCCGGCCTCGCCCTTGGCGTCGTGCTGGGCCTGGATGTCGGCGGTCCGACGCTCCAGTTCCATCTGGTAGAGCCGGGATTTCAGCGCCTTCATGGCGATGTCGCGGTTCTGGTGCTGGGATTTCTCGGAGCTCGTCACAACGATGCCAGTAGGAATGTGGGTCATCCGCACCGCCGAGTCGGTGGTGTTGACGTGCTGGCCGCCCGCCCCCGACGACCGGTAGGTATCGACCCGGATATCGGCCGGGTTCACCTCGATTTCGATATTGTCGTCGACCACCGGATAGACCCAGACCGAGCTGAACGAGGTGTGCCGCCGCGCCGCGCTATCATAGGGCGAGATCCGCACCAGCCGGTGAACGCCCGATTCCGATTTCAGCCAGCCATAGGCGTTGTGGCCCGAAATCTTGTAGGTCGCGGACTTGATCCCCGCCTCTTCGCCCGGGTTCTCGGCCTGCAACTCGACCTTGTAGCCATGCGCCTCGGCCCAGCGGACATACATCCGCGCCAGCATGTTCGCCCAGTCGCAGCTTTCCGTGCCGCCTGCGCCCGCGTTGATCTCAAGGAAGGTGTCGTTGGCATCCGCCTCGCCATCGAGCAGCGCCTCCAGCTCCTTCTGGGCGGCCTTCTCGCGCAGCGCCTTCAGCGCCGCCTCGGCCTCGGTCACCACATCTTTGTCGTCCTCGGCCTCGCCCAGTTCGATCAGCTCGATATTGTCATCAAGCTCGCGAGAAATTCCCTTGTAGGTCTCGATCGCATCTGCAAGCGCCTGACGCTCGCGCATCAGTTTCTGCGCACGCTCGGGATCGTTCCACAGGTCCGGGTCCTCGGACATCGCATCGAATTCTTCCAGCCGGTGCTCGGCCGTGTCCCAGTCAAGCCGCTGGGCCAGCAGCTTCAGCGACTTGCGGATCTCCGCGACGGTATTCTGCACCTCTGCACGCATGGCATCCGTGCCCCTTCAAGCTCTTGTCCGACAGTTTCAGATGGGGGTCATATCCCGGCCCGCACGCCCGGGCAAGCGGGCCGCCCTCAGTAAAGCCCGCCCGAGGAAATCGTGCCGAAATTCGCCTTGGGCCCGACCACCGCCTTGCGGCCCGTCGAGGTCGTGACCTCGCGCGGGGGGCCTGCGGGGTCAACGTCGCCCTCGCCGCGGCCGAAAAGCGGCAGGTCCGATCCCATCGCGAAGCCGCCATCCACCATCGCGCCGATGCCGAAGATCGGCTCCTCGCCCATGCGGAAATACTCGGCCACCACATGCTCGCCGCTGGCATCATCGGGCAGGCGGCCGCCGGAATAGCGGTCGATCTTGATGAAGCGGCCGCCCGGCGGCACCTTGAACGGCCCGCCGCCATATTTCGCCGTCGCCTTCTTCATGAACTCGTTGAAGACCGGCGCGCAAAGCGTGCCGCCTGCCGCCCGCGCGCCAAGACTGCGCGGGCGGTCATAGCCCATGTAGCAGCCCGCCACGATGTTCGAGGTGAAGCCCACGAACCAGACGTCGCGCGCATCGTTGGTTGTGCCGGTCTTGCCCGCGGTGGGCACGCCCAGATTGACCCGCCCCGCCGCCGTGCCGCGCTCAACGACGCCCTGCATCATCGAGGTCAGCTGATAGGCGGTGATCGCGTTCATCACACGCTCGCGGTCGCTGACGATGGTCGGCGCCTTGCCCGGCGCAAGGGCCGGGTCGTCGCAATCGGTGCAGGTGCGGGTGTCGTGGCGGTAGATCGTCTTGCCCCAGCGGTCCTGCACCCGGTCGACCAGCGTGGGTTCGACCCGCTCGCCGCCATTGGCGAACATCGCATAGGCCGCCACCATCCGGTAAAGCGTGGTCTCCTGACTGCCCAGCGAATTGGCGAGGAAGGGTTCCAGCCGGTCATAGACGCCGAAGCGTTCGGCATAGGTCGCGACCGTGTCCATGCCGATCTCCTTGGCCAGACGCACGGTCATCAGGTTGCGCGAGCGTTCGATGCCGGTGCGCAAGGGCGTCGGTCCGTAGAACCGGTTCGAGGCGTTCTTGGGCCGCCAGATGCCTGCGCCCGTGTCCACCTCGATCGGCGCGTCGATCACGATGGTCGCGGGCGTGAACCCGCTGTCCAGCGCAGCGGCAAAGACGAAGGGCTTGAAGGCCGAACCGGGCTGGCGCGTGGCCTGGGTGGCGCGGTTGAAGACCGAATCCTGATAGGAAAAGCCGCCCTGCATCGCCAGAACGCGGCCGGTGTTCACATCCATCGCGACGAAGCCGCCCTGCACCTCGGGCACCTGGCGCAACGTCCAGCGGATGAAGCTGCCATCGGAATCCGATACCATCCGGCGGACATGAACCACGTCGCCGGGCGCGAAGTTCTGGAACAGGTCGCCGTGGAACCAGGATGTATCTGCGCGCGGCACCTCGGCCGTGCCCTCGACGTTCTCGATGCCGATCACCAGCCGCTGTTCCTCGACCGCCAGCACCACCGCGGGCAGCCAGGGGCTGACCAGGTCGATGTCGCGCGCGATCTCGGTCCGGGTCAGCGCGGCACGCCAGGCGGTCTCGTCGGCCAAGGCGGCGGGATCGATCTTCTGGCCGCTGCTGCGCCAGCGCCCTTGCCCCCGGTCGAACTCCTCCAGCGCGCGCCGCAGGGCGTGGGCGGCTTCCAGTTGCAGTTCGGGGTCGAGCGTGGCGCGGATCGACAGACCGCCGCCGAAGAACTCGGCCTCGCCGAAATTGCCTGAAAGCTGGCGTCGGATCTCGTCGGTGAAATAGTCGCGTTCGGGCAGGCTGGCGGCGAAGGGCGGGTAATCGCCGTTCTGCACGGTCCTGAGCGGTTGAGCCCTGGCTGCGTCATAGGCCGCGGCGTCCAGATGGCCGTTCTCGAACATCTGGCGCAGGACATAATCGCGCCGCTCGATGGCGCGATCATGGGCCCTGACCGGATGATAGGTCGAAGGCGCCTTGGGCAGCGCCGCCAGATAGGCGGCCTCTTCGGGGGCAAGTTCGGCCAGGGTCTTGTTGAAATAGGTCTGCGCCGCGGCCGCCACGCCATAGGAGTTCTGGCCGAGGAAGATCTCGTTGAGATAGAGTTCGAGGATCCGGTCCTTGGACAGCGTCTGCTCGATCCGCACGGCAAGGATCAGTTCCTTGATCTTGCGCTCGCCCGTCCGCTCGCCACCCAGCAGGAAGTTCTTCATCACCTGCTGGGTGATGGTCGAGGCGCCGCGCAGCGTCTCGCCCCGTGTCTGAACCGCCTCGATACCGGCTGCGACGATGCCACGGGCATCGAACCCCTTGTGGCTGTAGAAATTCTTGTCCTCGGCCGAGATGAAGGCGTTCTTGACCAGGTCGGGGATTTCCTCGGCGGGCGCGAACAGGCGCCGTTCATCGGCAAATTCGTCGATCAGACGGCCTTCGCCGGAATAGATCCGGCTGATGGTCTTGGGCTGATAGGTTGCCAGATCGTCGTGGTTCGGCAGGTCGCGGGCATAGGTCCAGAACACCCCGCCCAACAGAAGCGTGGCGCCGACAAGCCCGAGGGTGATCAACGTGAACACCACCCCGAGCGATGAGAGAATGAAACGGATCAAACCGCCCCTGCCCTTTCCTGATCGCATGGACCTCTATACGCCGCCCCGCGTCCGGGGTCAAAACGAACGGCCCCCGGCCGGCCGCGATGCGCCGGCCTGCTGGTCACGTCCTCGGGAAGGACCGGTTTCAGCGCCTCAGCAATACCGCCTGTGCCGCGTCCTCGGCCGCCCATTCCCCGATCGCGCCGACGATTCCGGCAATCGCCCGCGCGCGCCATTCGGGCGAAACGAGGTTGCGCCGGTCGCGTTCCGAGGACAGGAAGCCCAGTTCGACCAACACCGAGGGGATATCGGGCGATTTGAGCACGGAGAAGCCCGCCGACAGCCGCGGCCGCTTGTGCAGGCTTCCGACATGGGTCTGCAACCCCGCCACGATGGCATCCGCCAGCCGGTCGGCGCGGGGTGCGGTCTCGGTGCGGGCGATGTCCATCAGGACGGTCGCGATCTCGTCATCCTTGTCGGTCAGGTCCACCCCCGCCAGCAGCGCGTCGCGGTCATGGCGTTCGGCCAGCAGGGCCGAGGCCTTGTCCGACGCGGTTTCCGACAGCGTGTAGACCGTGCCGCCGCTCGCCTGCCCATCGGCCAGCGCATCGGCATGCAGCGAGATGAACAGATCGGCCCTGGCCGCGCGCGCGATGTCGATGCGGGTTTCCAGCGGCACGAAATGATCGCTGTCGCGGGTCAGGACCGGTTCGTGCCCGGCGCGGATCAGCGCCTCGGACAGTTCGCGGGCGAAAGTCAGCATCAGATCCGATTCGCGCAAGCCGCCGCGCTCGGCACCCGGGTCGATGCCGCCATGGCCGGGGTCGAGCACGACGCGCAAGGGCCGCGTGCCGTCCTGGCGGCGCTGCGGCGGGGCCAGTTCCTCGGGTGGTGGCAGGCCCCATAGCGCCGAGGCGGGCGGGCGGGCAGAGGTGGCAAAGGCGTCCGGATCGACAGGGGCAAGCCGCACCGACAGAAGCGCCCGGCCCGTTGCCCGGTCGCGCGCCATCTCGGCCGTCTCGATGCCCAGGGGGCCGCCAAGTTCCAGCACGAGCCGCGACCAGCCCGGCCGCACCGCCCCTGCCCGCGCCGCTAGCACCCGGCCGGTGGCGATCAGCGCCGCGGGATCGGTGCCGCGCCAGTCCACCTCGCGGAAATCCGCGACCAGTCGCGGCGGGTTGTCCAGCGTGTAGACCTGGTAGGGCACCGGCTGGGACAGGTCGAGGATCAGCGCGATCCCTACCCCTGAATCCGCCACCCGGGAAGCCGCCGGATCGGGCCGCGCCAGCGCCGTCATCTCCTGCGCCAGCGCCGGGGCCGCCCCGCCAAGCACGGACAGAAGCGCCACAAAGCGCAGAATGGAAAGGGAAAATCTCATGGCTGCCCGCTCTTGACTTACGCGATCATAGCGCAGCCGGAAGACGCGCGAAACAGCAAGCCCGAATGCGAACGGCCGCCCCCTGGGGACGGCCGCAGACCATGCGAAATGCCGGGATTACGCGTGCGAAAGCCGCGCGGCGACGTTTTCCCAGTTCACGAGGTGATCGAGGAAATTCGACAGGTAGGCCGGGCGCTTGTTGCGGAAGTCGATATAGTAGGAATGTTCCCACACATCGCAGCCCAGAAGCGCGGTCTGGCCGAAGCAGAGCGGGTTCACCCCGTTCTCGGTCTTGGTGACCTTGAGCGCGCCGTCGGTATCGACCACCAGCCAGCACCAGCCCGACCCGAACTGCCCGGCCCCCGCGGCCGAGAATTCCTCCTTGAACTTCTCGACCGAGCCGAAGGCATCGCTGATCCGCGCCTCGAGTTCCGAGGGCATGGCGGATTTGCCCGGCCCCATCATTTCCCAGAACTGACAATGATTCCAATGCTGTGAGGCGTTGTTGAAGATGCCGTTCTGGGCCACCGCGCCCTTCTGATAGGTGCCCCTGACGACATCCTCAAGGGACTTGCCCTCCCATTCGGTGCCGGCGATCAGCTTGTTGCCATTGTCCACATAGGCCTTGTGGTGCAGGTCGTGATGGTACTCCATCGTCTCCCGCGACATGCCCAGATCGGCGAGCGCGTCATGGGCATAGGGAAGGTCGGGAAGTTCGAAGGCCATGGATCCCCCTGTCGGTCTTTGATGCGTCACTTTGACTTGGATGGCGCGGAGACGGGGGCAAGGTCAAGTCCCGGGGGAAAGAAACAGACGCGCCCTCACCGCCCCCCGGTCCCGGCTAGAGACGACGCGGGTCCGCCGGTCGGGCGGGATCGGAATTTCATCGGACAAGCATCCCGACGAGTTCCGCGCGGCGCGGCGCCGAACCGCCGTCAGGACCGCCCCCCGCCGCCATCGGCAAGGGGGTCAGGGACGCTCAGTCCTCGCTCACCGGGTAGACCTGGACGGAACCGCCGTTGGTGTTGCCGTAGATCTGGGCGCCGACCACGCCGAAGAAGACCGGCAGAAGCAGGCCGGCCACGATGCCGAACCACTTGGCGGCAGAATCGGGAACCAGAACGTCGTAATTTTTGTCGGACATGGACAGGACTCCGAATGAGGTTTGGCGCTTGTTATGCGAAGCATGCCCGTGCGCGTCAAGGCGACCAAATGCGCAGACGCGCGCCCTGCGACAGAGCGGCCCAGCCGACAAGGGCGCGCGGCGGGCCGCGGGCGGGATCACATCCTGGTGAGATATCCGCCCCCGGCGCGGTCGGCCGCGCGCCGCCCCGACCGGTCCGGCGCGGCCACAAGCGTCCCGTTTCGGCCTTGTCCGCCGGGCTCTCGCCGCTGCGTCCGACACCGGGGACGCCGTGCCTTCCGCCTGCGCGCAGCACCCCGTCCGGGCGGTGCCGTGGGGGGGCGGCGGCCGCTTTGCCCTTTCGGAACCGGCCGGTCCGTAATAGATCGGCGAACGAGGCTGAAGAAGGGGTGGACCCGTATGGCATTCACGCTCATTGCCCTGGGGCTTGCCGCGGCAATCGCGGCGCTGCTGATCCTGGCGCTGCTGCGCGGCCGCTCCGATGCCGCACCGGCCGCGGCCTATGATCTGCAGGTCTATCGCGAGCAGTTGCGCGAGGTCGACCGCGACCTGGCCCGCGGCGTCATCACCGCCGACGAGGCCGGGCGCATCCGCACCGAGGTCTCGCGCCGGGTGTTGGAGGCCGACCGCAGGCTGGCGGCCGTGACCGCCGGCACCCCGGCCCCGCGCGCGGCAAGCCTGGCGATCGGGCTGGCGCTGGCGGCGCTGCTGCTGGGCGGCAGCTGGGGCGTTTACCGCACGGTCGGGGCGCCGGGCTATCCCGACCAGCCGATGGCGGCGCGCATCGCGCAGGCCTCCGAGTTCCGCGCCAATCGCATGCGCCAGGCCGAGGCCGAGGAGGCCGCGCCGCCGATCCCGGTGCCCGCGCCCGAGCCGCAGTACCTGGAGCTGGTCGAGCAACTGCGCGAGGTGGTCGCCGAACGCGGCAACGATCTGCGCGGGTTTCTGCTGCTGGCCCGCAACGAGGCCGCGCTGGGCAATTTCCGCGCCGCCTATGCCGCGCAATCGCGCGCCATCGAACTGAAGGAAGGCCGCGCCAGCGCCGAGGATCATGCCACCATGGCCGACATGATGGTGCTGGCCGCGGGCGGCTATGTCTCGCCCGAGGCCGAGGCGGTTCTGGAAAACGCCCTGAACCGCGACCCGAGGAACGGCACCGCGCTCTATTACTGGGGGCTGATGCATATCCAGACCGGGCGGCCCGACATCGCCTTCCGGGTCTGGCGCGAGCTTCTGTCGGTCTCGCAGCCGGACGATCCCTGGCTTGCGCCGGTGCATGCCCAGATCCGCGACCTGGCCTGGTTCGCGGGCGATGACGACTATACTCCGCCGCCGCTGCCGCAGGCCGGTCCCCTGCGCGGCCCCTCGGTCGAGGATATCGCGGCCGCCGAGGGGATGACCGCCGAACAGCGTCGGCAGATGATCGTCGGCATGGTGGCGGGCCTGTCGGACCGGCTGGCCAACCAGGGCGGCAACCCCGAGGAATGGGCGCAGCTTATCCGCGCGCTGGGCATGCTGGGCGATACCGAGCAGGCCGCCGGGATCTGGGCCGAGGCGCAGCAGGTCTTCGCCCCGCACCCGGAGGCGCTGGACACCATCCGCGCGGCGGCCATCGCGGCGGGCGTGGCCGAGTGAGCGTCTTCGACAGCGCCGAGGGTTTCGCCGCGGCCCTGCCCGACCGCGGCGCATTGATGGGGCTGGATTTCGGGGATAAGACCATCGGCGTGGCGGTCTCGGACGGGCTGCGCTCGGTCGCGAGCCCGCTGGAGACGATCCGGCGCAGCAAGTTCACGCAGGATGCCGCCCGCCTGCTGGAGATCGCGGCGCGGCGCTCTGCCGGGGGGCTTGTGCTGGGGCTGCCACGCAACATGGATGGCAGCGAGGGGCCGCGCTGCCAGTCGACCCGGGCCTTCGCACGCAATCTGTCGCGGCTGACCGAGCTGCCCATCGGCTTCTGGGACGAGCGGCTCTCGACCGTGGCGGCCGAACGCGCGCTGCTCGAGGCCGACACCTCGCGCAAGCGCCGCGCCGAAGTGATTGACCATGTCGCGGCGGGCTATATCCTGCAGGGGTTCCTTGACCGCCTGCGCCATCTGAAGGACGCGCCATGAGCGAAGACCGCCCCGCCCGCGTCGATGGCGCCATCGAAAGCCCCTGCACTGGGGTCTGCGTGGTCGACCGCGAAAGCCGCCTGTGCACCGGCTGCCTGCGCTCGATCGACGAGATCACCGCCTGGACCAGGATGCGCCCCGAGGACCGTCGCCGGATCATGGCCGAGCTGCCCGCGCGGCGCGGCCGCCTCGGCCTGCCCCCTTCCCTGTCCGGTCCGGCCTGAACCCCCCGCCCTACCCTTCTTCTGGCCGGAAATATCCCGGGGGGGAGTCCGCAAGGACGGGGGGGCAGCGCCCCCCCTTGCGCCCTCTGCCCCGCCAGACCCCGTCAGCCCCGGCGCGCGGCCAGCGCCTCGTCCAGCAGCGCGCGCAACAGCCCCGCATCGACATCCGAGGTGACGAAGGCCTGCCCGATCCCGCGGGCCAGGACGAAACGCAGCCGACCGTCCTGAACCTTCTTGTCCTGCGCCATCAACCCGATCAGCGCCTCGGCGCCGGGCAGGTCGCCGGGGATGTCGGCCAGATCCCTCTTCATCCCCATCGCCGCCAGATGGGCCCGCACGCGGGAGGGCTCTTCCTGGCTGCACAGCCCCAGTCGCGCCGACAGATCGAAGGCCAGCGCGCAGCCGAGCGCCACGCCCTCGCCATGCAGGAGGCGGTCGGAATAGCCGGTCGCGGCCTCCAGCGCGTGGCAGAAGGTATGGCCGAGGTTGAGCAGCGCGCGCTCGCCCTGTTCGGTCTCGTCGCGCTCGACGATGCCCGCCTTCATTTCACAGGACCGCCGCACCGCATGGATGCGCGCGGCCAGGTCGCCCGCGGCCAGCGCAGGGCCATTCTCCTCCAGCCAGTCGAAGAAGGCCGCGTCGCCCAGCAGGCCGTATTTCACCACCTCGCCATAGCCGGCCAGGAAATCACGGCGCGGCAACGTGTCCAGCACGCCGGTATCGGCCAGCACAAGGCCCGGCTGGTGGAAGGCGCCGATCAGGTTCTTGCCATGCGCCGAGTTGATCCCGGTCTTGCCGCCCACCGAACTGTCCACCTGCGCCAGCAGCGTGGTCGGCACCTGGACGAAGCGCACGCCGCGGCGCAGGACGGCCGCGGCAAAACCTGCCAGATCGCCGATCACGCCGCCGCCCAGCGCCACCACCATGCCGCCGCGCTCGACCTTCTGCTCGATCAGCCATTCCACCGCACGCGAGAACTGCGCCCAGCCCTTGGTCGCCTCGCCGGGCGGCAGGGCAAGCGCCGGGGCCTCGATGCCCGCGGCGGCCAGGCCCGCGCGAAACGGCGCCAGATGCAGGGCGGCCACGGTTTCGTCGGTCACGATCGCGACGCGGGGCCGGGTCAGCAGCGGGCCGATCTCGGCGCCCGCGCGCGCGATCAGGCCGGGGCCGATGCGGATGTCGTAGGCGCGTCCCGGCAGGGCCACATGCACGGTTTCAACGGTCTCGCTCACATCCCCTCCAGCACGTCGGGCCGGGTGCGGAGCGCGTCCAGCACCTTGTCGGCCATGTCCTCGATCGAATAGCGCGGATCGGCCTTCACCGCCAGATCCGCCAGCGCGTAAAAGGGCTTGCGCTCGTCATGGAGCCGCGCCAGCGTGCCGAGGGGGTCAGCGGTCTGCAACAGCGGCCGGGTGGATTTGTGCCGCACCCGGTTCCACAACAGGTCCAGATCGGCATCAAGCCAGACCGACACGCCGCGCGCCGTGATCGCGGCGCGGTTCGCCTCGGACAGGAAGGCGCCGCCGCCGGTGGACAGCACCCCGGGCGGTCCGTCCAGCAGGCGGGCGATCACCTGCGACTCGCGGGCGCGGAAGAACGCCTCGCCGTCGCGGGCGAAGATCTCGGCGATGCTCATATTGGCGGCCGCGACGATCTCGGCATCCGAATCGCGGAAGGGCACGTCCAGCTTTCTGGCCAGCGCCGTGCCGACCGCGGTCTTGCCCGCGCCCATCAGCCCGACAAGGGCGATGGTCTTCTTCAGCCTTGCGCCCAATTCAGGCGACCTCCCGCCAAGTTGTTCCCTGCGGCCCTTCAATGGCGTGAACTCCCCGGGAATGCCAGTTATAATCGAGCCAAAGCGGGTAACGCGCGGACCAAAACGGAAGGCAGGGCAGGATGTTGCGGCTTCTGAAGCTATTTGTAATTCTGGGTGTCATCGGCTTCGTCGGGCTGGTCGGCTTTGCCTATCTGGGCGATCTGACACCCGACCAGAAAGTGGTGAGCGAAAGCCTGACGCTCGATGTGGACTAGGACGATGCTGCGCCGGCTGGCCATTCTGGCGGTGGCCTGGGCCGCCGCGAGCGGGTCGGTGCGCGCCGAACCGCCGCTGTCGGCGATCGACTGGCTGTCGGACTCGGTGACCGACCCGACGGTACGCACGGTGCCGCCCGCGCTGAGCCCTGGACCCGCCATCGAGCCGATCGAGGTGCAGCCGCTGGCCGGAATCAGCGTCGATGCGGTCGGGCTGTTGCCCGGGCAGGTCACCGGACTGCCGCGCGATCTGTGGGGACCGGGGCGGCCCGAGGAGATCGCCCGCGCGATCCGGGCCGAGCGGGTGGACACGCTGCCGGCGATGCAGGCGCTGCTGCTGATGCTGCTGCTGGCCGAGCTTGACCCGCCCGCGGGGATGCGCCCGGGCGAGGACGGTCTGGTGCTGCTGGCGCGGCTGGACAAACTGCTGGATCTGGGGGCGCTGGACCAGGCGCAGGCGCTGGTGGAACGCGCGGGGCCGACCGATCCGGAACTGTTCCGCCGCTGGTTCGACATCTCGCTGCTGACGGGTCAGGAGGATCGCGCCTGCGCGGCGATGCGCCTGACGCCCGATGTCGAGCCGACCTTTCCGACGCGGGTGTTCTGCCTGGCGCGGCGCGGCGACTGGAATGCCGCGGCGCTGACGCTGGAGACGGCGCGCGCGCTGGGCTACGTCACCGACGAGGAGGACGCGCTGCTGGCGCGCTTTCTCGACCCCGAACTGGCCGAGATCGACGCGCCCCTGCCCGCCCCCAGC
>NZ_DSDD01000321.1:0-12079 GCF_011048875.1 Rhodovulum sp. | reverse complement strand
GGATCGGTCGCGATCTCCTATACCAACAACGATTACGGCAAGGGTCTGGCGGATTCGATCAAGGCCGCCTTCGAGGCCGCCGGCGGCACCGTGACCATCGTCGCCGCGCATGAGGACGGCAAGTCCGACTACTCGGCCGAGGTCGCGGCGCTGGCCTCTGCGGGCGGCGACATGCTGGTGGTCGCGGGCTATGTCGATCAGGGCGGTCGCGGCGTGATCCAGGCCTCGATCGACACGGGGGCCTTCGACACCTTCTTCCTGCCTGACGGGATGTATGGCGAGTCGCTGATCGCGGCGATCGGCGACGGGCTGAACGGCTCGTTCGGCACCGTGCCCGGCACCGACAGCCCCGGCGCGGCGACGATCCAGGAAATGGCGGCGGCTGCGGGCTTCGACGGCACGTCGTCCTATGTGGCCGAAAGTTATGACGCGGCGGCGCTGATCCTGCTGGCGATGCATGCGGCGGGCTCGACCGCCTCGGCCGATTTCAAGGACCGGATCATGGATATCGCCAACGAGCCGGGCGAGAAGATCTATCCCGGCGACCTGGCCAAGGCGCTGGAGCTTCTCGCGGCGGGCCAGGAGATCGACTATGTCGGCGCGACCGCGGTCGAACTGATCGGATCGGGCGAAAGCGCGGGCAATTTCCGCGAATACACCATCACCGACGGTGCCTTCGTCACCGACCGCTACCGCTGAGGCGCGGCACGGCGACTGGCCAAAAGGACAGGCGGCCCGGGGCTTTTCCGGGCCGCCGCCTTGCGTTACGCACGCGCGCCAGAACGCGGGGGATGGGAACGTGATCCGGGTAGAGAACCTGCACAAGCATTTCGGCGGCTTCCACGCGGTGGACGGCGCCTCGATCGAGATCGCCAAGGGCTCGATCACGGGGCTGATCGGGCCGAACGGCGCGGGCAAGTCGACGCTGTTCAACGTGATCGCGGGCGTGCTGCCGCCGACCTCGGGCAAGGTCACTATGGCGGGCGAGGACATCACGGGCCTGCCACCGCATGACCTGTTCCACAAGGGGCTGCTGCGCACCTTCCAGATCGCGCATGAATTCAGTTCCATGACGGTGCGCGACAACCTGATGATGGTGCCCGCGGGCCAGTCGGGCGAGACGCTGTGGAACGCCTGGTTCGGGCGTGGGCGCGTGGCCGAAGAGGAAAAGGCGCTGGCCGCGAAGGCCGACGAAGTGCTGGAGTTCCTGACCATCGACCACCTGGCCGATGAACGGGCGGGCAACCTGTCGGGCGGGCAGAAGAAGCTGCTGGAACTTGGCCGCACGATGATGGTCGATGCCAGGGTCGTCTTCCTCGACGAGGTGGGCGCGGGCGTGAACCGGACGCTTCTGAACACGATCGGCGATGCCATCGTGCGGCTCAACCGCGAACGCGGCTATACCTTCTGCGTGATCGAGCATGACATGGATTTCATCGGCCGGCTGTGCGATCCGGTGATCGTGATGGCCGAGGGCAAGGTGCTGGCCCAGGGCAAGGCGGACGAGATCATGCAGAACGAAGCGGTGATCGAGGCCTATCTGGGCACCGGGCTGAAGAACAAGCTGAAGGCGGAAGGTGCGGCCTGAGCGGGGACGCGCAGGCGGAAAGGGCGGAATTGGGTATTTTTGCCAAGAAGAAGGACGGGGCGCGCGCGGATGGGTGAACCTTTCCTGATCGGCGACCGGATGACCGGCGGCTATGGCGGCGCGGACATCCTGCATGGCTGCACGGTGGCGGTCGAGAAGGGCGAGATCGCGGTGATCGTCGGCCCCAATGGCGCGGGCAAGTCCACCGCGATGAAGGCGGTGTTCGGGATGCTGAACGTCCATTCGGGCGCGGTGCGTCTTAACGGCGAGGACATCACCGCCCTGACGCCGCAGGCCCGCGTGGCCAAGGGAATGGCCTTCGTGCCGCAGACCAGCAACATCTTCACCTCGATGAGCGTCGAGGAAAACCTTGAAATGGGCGCCTTCCTGCGCCGCGACGACATCTCGGGCACGATCGAGGAGGTCTATCACCTCTTCCCGATCCTCAAGGAAAAGCGTCGGCAGGCGGCGGGCGAGTTGTCGGGCGGCCAGCGCCAGCAGGTCGCCGTGGGGCGCGCGCTGATGACGAAACCCTCGGTCCTGATGCTGGACGAGCCCACGGCGGGGGTTTCCCCCATCGTCATGGACGAGCTGTTCGACCGGATCATCGAGGTCGCGCGCACCGGCATTTCCATCCTGATGGTCGAGCAGAACGCCCGCCAGGCGCTGGAGATCGCCGACAAGGGCTATGTGCTGGTGCAGGGGCGCAATGCCTATACCGATACCGGCAAGGCGCTTCTGGCCGATCCCGACGTGCGCCGCACCTTCCTGGGGGGTTGAGATGAGAAAGCTCTTTTCTGTAATGGTCCCGGCGGCCTTTGCTGCGGCTCCGGCCGAGGCTGCGCCGCGGCTTCTGGATTGCGTGGCGGAGATGGTCTGCGTGACGCGGGTGGACAGCGTCTGCGACAAGGTCGATCTGAGCTATGCCATGGAAGTGCCGCGCAAGACGGGCGACAAGCTGATCCTGACCACGGCCGAAGGCGAGCGGTTCTTCGAGTTCCGCCGCCTTGACGATGCGCCGGGCGTGCTGGTGCAGGCCGCGGGCGGCGCGCTCGAACCCGGCCAAGGCGCGGGCGCGATGACGGTGTTCGACGATCTCGGCTTCGTTCTGACCCGGCACAGCCTGTTGCCGCTGGATGGCGCCGGGTCCCCGTCCAGCGCGGTCGCGATCACGATCCATGGCCGCTGCGAGGCACGGCGGTGATGCGCCGCACGGCATTCGGAATCGCCCGGCCGGAAAATCCGGTTCGGATATCGGTGGATCCGCGCCAAGCACCGTCGGCCGACCCCGTCGGCCCGCCCAGGAGAACAGCCATGCCGAACCGCCATCTCGCCGCCCCGGTCGCGATCATCGCCCTGATGCTGGGCACGCCCCTGCCCCTCGCCGCGCAGGATGCCGAGGTGACCGACAACGATTTCGCGCTGGCCTGTGCCTTCGACCGGGAATGCCGCGAGACCGAGCCCTGCGCGACCGCCGATTTCGACCTCGACGTGACTGGCCGCACCGGCGGGATGGGCGCGGGGACCATGCTGGCCCGGGTGGTGCTGTCCTCGGTCTCGGGCGATGTCGACGCCTTCGGCACCCTGGGCGGCGGCACGCTGTTCCTTCTGGGCGGCAACGAATCGTCCCGGTCCTGTCTCGTCGTCACCGACGGCGCCGCACGCTACTCCCTGCACATGGCCGAAGGGCCCACCGTCGTCACCTATCACGGAACCTGCGAGTAATGGATGTCCTGAACGCCGTCGTGGTGCTGGCCAATTTCGTCCTGATCCCCGCAACCGCCTATGGCGCGCAACTGGCGCTGGGGGCTTTGGGGGTGACGCTGATCTACGGCATATTGCGCTTTTCCAATTTCGCGCATGGCGACACGATGGCGTTCGGCACGATGGCCACGATCCTGGTGACCTGGGCGCTGCAGGCGGCCGGGATTTCCCTTGGGCCGCTGCCGACCGCATTGCTGGCGCTTCCGGTCGGGATCGCGGTCACCGCGCTGCTGCTGCTGGGCACGGACCGGGCGGTCTATCGCTTCTACCGCGACCAGAAGGCCAAGCCGGTGATCCTGGTGATCGTCTCGATGGGGGTGATGTTCATCCTCAACGGGCTGGTCCGCTTCATCATCGGCCCGGACGATCATCGCTTTGACGACGGAGTGCGGTTCCTGATCGACGCGCGCACCTTCCGCGAGATGACCGGGCTGGCCGAGGGGCTGGCGATCCGCACCTCGCAGGCCATCACCATCGTGACCGCGGTGGTCGTGGTCGCCCTGCTGTTCTGGTTTCTCAACCGCACCCGCACCGGCAAGTCGATGCGCGCCTTTTCCGACAACGAGGATCTGGCGTTGCTGTCGGGCATCAATCCCGAACGCGTGGTGGCGATCACCTGGATCATCGTGGCAGCCCTTGCGACCACGGCGGGCGTTCTTTACGGGCTGGACAAGTCGTTCAAGGCCTTCACCTATTTCCAGCTCCTGCTGCCGATCTTCGCGGCGGCCATCGTCGGGGGCCTGGGCAATCCGCTGGGCGCCATCGCGGGCGGCTTCCTGATCGCCTATTCCGAGGTGACGATCACCTATGCCTGGAAGAAGGTGCTGACCTACCTGCTGCCTGACGGCATGGCGCCCGAGGGCCTCGTGCAACTGCTGTCGACCGAATACAAGTTCGCGGTCAGCTTCGTGATCCTGGTGATCGTTCTGTTGTTCCGTCCGACGGGGATTTTCCGGGGGAAATCGGTATGAAGCCCAGAGACATGGCCCTTTTCGCGCTGGTCGCCCTGCTGATCCTGGGCACCGGCTACCTGCAAAGCTGGAACGCGGCGCTGAACATCCTGAACATGGGGCTGATCTCGGCCATCATGGCGCTTGGGGTGAACATGCAATGGGGCTATGCGGGGCTGTTCAACGTGGGCGTCATGGGTTTCGTGGCGCTGGGCGGGCTGGGTGCGGTGCTGGTCGCGATGCCGCCCGTGGGAGAGGCCTGGTCCGCGGGCGGGCTGCGGGTCCTGTTCGCGCTGGGCATCGGGGTCGGCGTGATCGTGGGCGCGATCCAGCTCTGGCGGCGGATGGCGCGGGGCGCGCTGCGCGGGCTTGCGATGGTGGTCTGGCTGGTCGCGGGCTTCTTCGTGTTCCGCGCTGTCTTCGACCCCGCCGTGGCGGCGATCGAGGCGGTGAACCCGGCGGCGACGGGCTATCTGGGCGGGCTGGGGCTGCCCGTGCTGTTCGGCTGGCCGGTGGGCGCGCTGCTGGCCGCGGGCGCGGCCTGGGTGATCGGCAAGACCGCGCTGGGGCTGCGCTCGGACTATCTGGCGATCGCGACGCTGGGCATCGCCGAGATCGTGATCGCGGTCCTGAAGAACGAGGAATGGCTGACCCGCGGCGTCAAGAACGTTATCGGCATCCCCCGCCCCGTCCCCTACGAGGTGTATCTGCAGGCAGATCCGGTTTTTGTAGAACGTGCCGCGGGCTTCGGGCTCGATCCGGTCACGGCCTCGACGCTTTACGTCAAGCTGCTTTATGCCGGCCTGTTCGCAATCGTGCTGATCGCGCTGATCTGGCTCAGCCAGATGGCGCTCAGGTCGCCCTGGGGACGGATGATGCGCGCGATCCGCGACAACGAGGTGGCGGCCGAGGCGATGGGCAAGGATGTCAAGGCACGCCATCTGCAGATCTTCATCCTCGGATCGGCGGTCTGCGGGCTGGCCGGCGCCATGATGATCACGCTGGACAGCCAGTTGACGCCCGCCAGCTACCAGCCGCTGCGCTTCACCTTCCTTGTCTGGGTGATGGTGATCGTTGGCGGTTCGGGCAACAATTTCGGCGCGGTGCTTGGCGGGTTCCTGATCTGGTTCCTCTGGGTGCAGGTCGAACCCTTCGGCGCCTTCCTGATGGAGCTGCTGACCAGCGGCATGGCCGCCGACTCGGCGCTGCGCGCGCATCTTCTGGACAGCGTGGCGCATATGCGGCTGCTGACCATGGGGGTGATCCTGCTTCTGGTGCTGCGCTTCAGCCCGCGCGGGCTGATCCCCGAACGCTGACAGGGCGGGGGCGGGATTGGCAGAGGTGCTGATCCTGCTGCCGGCCGCGGGCGCCTCGTCCCGGATGCGGGGGCGCGACAAGCTGCTGGAACCGGTCGATGGCGTGCCGGTCCTGCGCCGTCAGGTCATCGCGGCTCTGGCCACCGGGGCGCCGGTGATGGTGACATTGCCGCAGGGTGCGGGCGCGGGGCGGGCATCGGCCTTGGCGGGGCTGGCGGTGCGCATTGCCGGGATCGACGCCGACGAGGGCATGGCGGGCTCGCTTCGCGCGGGGGCTGCGGCAGCCGATCAAGCAGGCGCGCGGGGGCTGATGGTGCTGCTGCCCGACATGCCCGGGATCACCGCCGGGGATCTGCTGCACCTGCTCGCGGCCTTCGATCAGGCCCCCGAGCGCGTGCTGCGCGCCTCTGCCCCGGACGGGACGGCAGGCCATCCGGTGATCTTTCCCGCCCGGCTGCTTCCCGCGCTTGGCGCGGTGCAGGGCGATGCGGGGGGATGCGCGGTAATTGCGGGCGAGAGCGTGCGGACCTGCACGCTGGAGGGAGACCGCGCGATCCTCGACCTCGACACGCCCGAGGACTGGGCCGCCTGGCGTGCCCGGACCGGCCTCTGACGCGCAGAAAGGCGCCCCTACCCCAGCGCCCCGGCAACCCGCATCTGCCGGGCATAGAGGTAGAAGAAAGTCGCCATCCCGGCCGCGCCCGCGATCATGGCAACCCCGAACAGGCCCGACACCTCGGCAAGCGGCGGCACGGCGAGCAGGATCAGCCAGCCCGCCAAACCCAGCATGGCCAGCGCCGCCACGCCCAGCACCCAGGGCGCCGCGCCCAGCCGCAGGAACAGCATCACCGACCCCAACAGCCCGCCCCAGACCGCGATCGCCCAGGCCCCGTCCAGCGCCGAGGGAAGCGAGGTGAAATACTCGGCATTGGTCTGCGTCAGGATCTGCAGATAGGGCGCGACGCCATATTGCGTCAGAACGTAATCCGCGCAGCCCGCAAGGTTCCACAGGATCGCAAGGATCGCGACCGGCATCAGGTGCCAGATCTCCGTCTCGTCGGTCATCGCAGCCCCTGCCTTGCCCGTTTGGCCCTGCTGCCAAACTGCCTGCAAGCGGCCCCCGCTGTCCAGCGGGTGCGACAACATGGGTCGGACCGGGCACGGCGCCCCGGCCTTGTCATGCGGTCACCCCATGGCCCGGGCCCGATGCCCCCCCCCGCAAGGCCCGGTCAGGGTATGGCGGCCGAACTCGCGGCCCAAGGGAAATCGGGCCGAAACCGGGCGAAAGCCGGGCGGGAACGGTCGGCCCTGCCCCGGACCGCCGCGGGCGTCGGCGGGCGGATTTCCGCGATTGTTTTTGTGGCGCGGCCGATTGTCCACGTTGTCGGAACAATACGGATCAAGTGCCCGGCATTGGCCGCGTACGGGATATATATTGATGCCGGAACCGATCCGATCCCGGCCGCGCAAAGACCCGGTCGGCTCTGGGTCAAGTCCCCCTGCCCGCCGTCCTGCCCGGCTGCCGAAACGGAACCGATCGGCGCGGGGCGCAAGGATTGGGCACGCCCTGGAAACGGTCCCGCAAGACGCCGCGCTTTCGGACCGAATCGATTCCTGCGCTGGTCGTCCGATGTGGTGCCCGAGGCGAGAGTCGAACTCGCACGCCTTGCGGCGGAGGATTTTGAATCCCCTGCGTCTACCATTCCGCCACTCGGGCCAAGCCCCGCTCTATCGCGCGGCCGCGCGCGGGTCAATCGGGTCGGCCCGCTTCGGGGCATGCGCGCCCCTGTCTTGACGCGGCATCGCCCCCGTGGCTTCTGGGCCGGAACCGAACCAAGGACCGCCCGCCGATGCTTCGCCGCCTCTATGCCTGGACCATGTCCCTGGCCGACAGCCCGCATGCGCTGACCGCGCTGTTCGTGGTGGCCTTCTTGGAAAGCTCGGTCTTCCCGATCCCGCCCGACGTGCTGCTGATCCCGATGATCCTGGCCCGCTCCTCGCGCGCCTGGCTGATCGCCGGCATCGCGCTGCTGGGCTCGGTGCTGGGCGGGCTTGTGGGCTATCTGATCGGTTGGGGTTTCTTCGAGACGCTGGGCCGCCCGGTTCTGGAATTCTACGGCAAGGACGCCTATTTCAACGCGTTTTCCGAACGCTACAATGAATACGGTGCCTGGGCGGTGCTGATCGCGGGGATCACGCCCTTTCCCTACAAGGTGATCACGATCCTGTCGGGGTTGACGTCGCTGAACCTCGGCGTCTTCATTGTGTCCAGCGTGATCGCCCGGGCGCTGCGCTTCTTCGTGCTGGCCGCGCTGTTGTGGAAATTCGGGGTTCCGATCCGCGCCTTCATCGAGCGCTACATGGGCCTGCTCTTTACCCTGTTCGTGCTGCTGCTGCTCGGCGGATTCTACGCGGTGAGATATCTATGACCAGGATGCTGACGATGACACGCAACCGCGCGATCTTCCTTGCCGCGGCGGGATCGCTCGGCATCCTGCTGGCGGGATACTGGTTCCAGTATATCGCCGGCCTGGCGCCCTGCATCCTGTGCCTGTGGCAGCGCCTGCCGCACATGATCGCACCGCTTCTTGGCATGGGGGCGATCGCGGTGGGCGGGCGCGTCCTGCCGTTGGCGGGTGCGGTGACGATGGTCGTTTCGGCCGGGCTTGGGGTCTACCATACCGGGGTCGAGCGGAAATGGTGGTCCGGCCCCGCCTCGTGCACGGGCGATGCGGCCGGCTTCCAGACGCTGACGCCCGAACAGATGCTCGACCCGACGCTGGTTCAGCCGGTCGTGATTTGCGACCAGGTCCAGTGGGAGATGTTCGGCCTGTCGATGGCCAGCTACAACGCCATGATCTCGCTGGCCTTCGCGGGGCTCTGGCTGTGGGTGTTCCTTCACGGGCGAAGCGCGGTCATCTAGTGCAGCGTGAACTCGCCGACCACGTTCTGCCATTCGCCGGACGAGATCATCTTGCGATGGGTGAAGCGCACCGAATGCAGCGGCCCCTCGATGCTTTCCTGCCAGAACTCGATGAAGCTGAACAGCCGAGGGTGATCGGGGGCGAGGTCGTAATCCTGCCAGATGAACGTGTTCAGCACATTGCGGTAATCGGGCATGCGGTAGAAGAATTCGGCCGTGGTCAGGCCATAGCCCTTCAGCATCAGCTCGGTCTCGGTCGGGCGCACGTTTCGAACCTCCTGTTGCGTTACCGGTTCGATGATGCCGAATCACGGTTTAATTTCAATGAAAACAGTATGTTGTCACTCCTGTCCTGCGGCTGCCAGCATGGCGACCGGACGAGCATTGCACCCAACATGAAGGTTCTGGTAAAGTGCACCCAACGAGATGTAGCATCGCCACGAAAGGGCGGATACTGACGTGAGCGACACGCCGGAAACCCCTGAAAACGAAGATGAAAACGGCTCAAGCGTAAGGGCGCCCCGTGCCGTGCATGACGGCCCGATCGTTGCCATCGAGCAGGAGATGCAGACCTCCTATCTCGACTACGCGATGAGCGTGATCGTCAGCCGCGCGATCCCGGATCTGCGTGACGGCCTGAAACCCGTGCACCGGCGCATCCTCTACGCGATGCACGAGACCGGCAACACGCATGACAAACCCTATCGCAAGTCGGCCCGCCCCGTGGGCGACGTGATGGGGAAATACCACCCCCATGGCGACAGCGCGATCTATGACGCGCTGGTGCGGATGGCGCAGGATTTCTCGATGTCGCTGCCGCTGCTGGATGGGCAGGGCAATTTCGGCTCGATGGACGGCGATAACGCGGCGGCCATGCGCTATACCGAGGTGCGGATGGACAAGCCCGCCGCGGCGCTGCTGGCCGATATCGACAAGGACACCGTCGATTTCCAGCCGAACTATGACGGCAAGGGTCTGGAACCCACTGTCCTGCCTGCGCGCTTCCCGAACATGCTGGTCAACGGCGCGGGCGGCATCGCGGTCGGCATGGCCACCAATATCCCGCCGCACAATCTGGGCGAGGTTGTCGATGCCACGCTGGCGCTGATCGCGAACCCGGATCTGTCGACCGAGCAATTGATGGAATATGTCCCTGCCCCGGATTTCCCGACGGGCGCGCAGATCCTCGGCCGCTCGGGCGCGCGCAAGGCATATCTTGAGGGGCGCGGCTCGGTCATCATCCGGGCGAAGACCCGGATCGAGGAGATCCGCAAGGACCGCTTTGCCATCGTCGTGGACGAGATCCCCTATCAGGTGAACAAGGCCACGATGATCGAGCGGATCGCCGAGGCCGCGCGCGACAAGCGGATCGAGGGCATCGCCCATGTGCAGGACGAATCCGACCGGGTCGGCGTGCGCGTGGTGATCGAACTGAAACGCGACGCCACGCCCGATGTCGTGCTGAACCAGCTGTTCCGCTTCACGCCGATGCAGACCTCCTTCGGCTGCAACATGCTGGCGCTGAACGGTGGCCGGCCCGAAACGCTGACGCTGCGCCAGTTCCTGAGCGCCTTCATCGACTTCCGTGAGGAAGTCGTGGCGCGGCGCACGGCCTATGAACTGAACAAGGCGCGCGAGCGCAGCCATATCCTGTGCGGCCTGGCCGTCGCGGTGTCGAACGTGGACGAGGTGGTGGCGACGATCCGGGCCTCAAGCGATGCCGCCGAGGCGCGTCAGAAGCTGATGGAACGCCGCTGGCCTGCCGCCGATATCGCCGACTACATCCGGCTGATCGACGATCCGACGCACAAGATGAACAAGGACGGCACCTACAACCTGTCCGAGACCCAGGCCCGCGCGATCCTCGATCTGCGGCTGCAACGCCTGACCCAACTGGGCGTCAAGGAGGTTACCGACGAACTTGAAGACCTTGCCGCAAGGATCAAGGATTACCTCGATATTCTGCGCTCGCGCGACCGGATCCTGGAGATCATTTCCAGTGAGCTGAAAGAGGTCCGGGACGAGTTCGCTGTCCCCCGCCGCACCGAGATCGCCGACTGGTCCGGCGACATGGAGGACGAGGACCTGATCGAGCGCGAGGACATGGTCGTGACGGTCACCCAGTCCGGCTATATCAAGCGCACGCCTCTGGCAGAATTCCGTGCCCAGCGTCGCGGCGGCAAGGGCATGTCGGGGATGCAGACCAAGGAAGAGGACGTGGTCACCACGCTCTTCGTGGCGAACACCCACACGCCCCTGCTGTTCTTCACCACCGACGGGATGGTCTACAAGCTGAAATGCTGGCGCCTGCCCCAGGGCGGACGCACGTCCAAGGGCAAGGCGATCGTCAACATCCTGCCGATCGCCAAGGGCGTTTCGGTCGCCGCGATCATGCCGGTGGACCGGCCCGAGGCGGAATGGGACGACCTGCAGATCGTCTTTGCCACCACCCAGGGCGATGTCCGGCGCAACCAGCTGGGCGATTTCACCAACGTGATGCGCAACGGCAAGATCGCGATGAAGCTGCCCGAAGGCGTCGCGCTGGTGAATGCCCGCATCGCGACCGAGGATGACGACGTCATGCTGGTCACCGCCCTGGGCCGCGCGATCCGCTTCCCCACGACCGATGTCCGGGTCTTCAAGGGCCGCGATTCGACCGGCGTGCGGGGGATCCGTCTTGCCGAGCGTGACCGGGTGGTGTCGATGGCCGTGATCCGCCATTTCGAGGCCACGCCCGAGGAACGCACCGCCTTCCTCAAGCAGCGTCGCCTTATGGCCGGCGTCACCGAGGAGGACGAGACCGACGAGGACGACGACGCCGTGGCGAGCGGTCAGCTGTCGCCCGAACGCTATGCCGAGATGTCGGCGGCCGAGGATCTGATCCTGACGATCACCGCAGGCGGCACCGGCAAGCTGTCGTCCAGCCACGATTATCCGGTGCGCGGCCGCGGCGGCCAGGGCGTGCAGGCCATCGACAAGGCGATGCGCGGCGGCAGGCTGGTGGCCTGTTTCCCGGTCGAGATCGACAACCAGATCATGCTGGTCACCTCGACCGGCCAGTCGATCCGCTGCCCGGTCGAGGATATCTCGTTCCGATCGCGCAGTGCGGGCGGCGTGCGGGTGTTCAACACCGCTCGCGGCGAAGAGGTCGTCTCGGTCGCCTGGATCGCCGAGCAGGCCGAAGACGAGGGGGCCGGCGACGCCGAATAGGCGCGCGCCGTCTGGTCAGGGGGGGAACGCGCGATGCACAAGGTCGCCAATCGCGAGGCGCTGGACGGGGTGCAGCAGATGCATCGCGGCGTGCACATGGCGCTGGACGCGCTCGTGAACCATGGTGATGCCGAGGCCGCGGTCGAGATCCTGCGCCAGATCGACGCCGCCATGGTCGACTGGATCAACGAGACCCGGAAGATGCGCTAGAGTCGACCGCGACCAAGTTGAATCTTTGGGATTCACATCCGGGGTGATTTCTGATTCATACTGGCTGCCGTGAAGGGGGTCGGCATGGATGGGGAAACCGTATTCTTCTGATTTGCGT
>NZ_DSDD01000232.1:0-12153 GCF_011048875.1 Rhodovulum sp. | reverse complement strand
CCTGGGCCAGCGGGTCGTGGGGCTGGATAGGATCACGCGATGGCGATGATCTCGAACCGCATCCAGACCGCCCATGCGGGGCTTGCCGCGACCGACAAGCCGATCGGGGTCTTCCTGCTGTGCGCGCCCTCGGGGGTGGGCAAGACCGAGACCGCGCTGGCGCTGGCGGATGCGTTTCATGGCGGGGAGCAGAACTTGCTGTCCTTCAACATGAGCGAGTTCCAGGAGGCGCATACGGTCTCTACCCTGAAGGGCGCACCGCCCGGTTATGTGGGCTATGGCAAGGGCGGCGTTCTGACCGAGGCCGTGCGCCGCCGCCCCTATTCGGTGGTGCTGTTCGACGAGGTGGAAAAGGCCCATGCCGATATCCACGAGGTCTTTTTCCAGGTCTTCGACAAGGGGATGGTGGATGACCGCGAGGGGCGGCGGATCGACTTCAAGAACACGCTGATCCTGTTGACCTCGAATGTCGGCACGGACGAGATCATGGCGATGACCGAGGACGGCAAGGTGCATGCCGATCTGGACGATCTGACTGCCGCGCTGCGCGCGCCGCTTCTGCGGGTGTTTCCGCCCGCGCTGCTGGGGCGGCTGGTGACGATCCCCTATTACCCGCTGTTCGGATGCGGCGCTGGAACTGATCGCGGGGTTCAAGCTGAAATCCATCGCGAAACGGCTGCGCAACGGCCATGACGCGGAACTGGTGATCGGCGAGGAGACCATGGATCTGATCAAGGCGCGCTGCATCGAGATCGAGTCGGGCGGGCGGATGATCGACGCGATCCTGACCAACACGCTGTTGCCCGAACTGAGCCGCCAGATCCTGAACCGCACGCTGGACGGCTCCACGCTGGCGCGGGTGACGGTGACCGGCAGCCCGGAGGGGTTCGCCTACCTACGCGTTCGATTGAGGCAAGGCCATGGAGATCCTGGACCAGACCCGTTTCGTCCCGGCCTTTACCCGGGGCATGGACAAGGCGGGGCGGGAGCATCTGGTTCTGGTGGTCAAGAGCGCGTTCGACTTTCCCGACACGGGCGAGCGCCCCCCCATTGCCGAGGATCAGCGCCCGCTGGTGATGGCCGCCGAATTCACCGGCGCACCGGGGTTTTCCGCGCCGCTGTGGGAAACCGATTTCGCCTTTCGCAAGGCGCGCTGCGACGTGGTCGTGAACGGGTCCGCCCATGCCCCCCGGGGGGCGGCCGGTGCAGGGGATGCGGGTCGGCATCCGAGTGGGGGACTGGTCCAGGACGCTGGATGTGATCGCCGCGCGGGAATGGCGCGTGATGGGGCCGGTGGTCACCGCGATCGAGCCGCATCCCTTCACGAAGATGCGGTTTTCCTACGATACCGCCTTTGGCGGGCCGGACCGGGGCGATCCGGACGATCCCGCGCCCGCGGTCTATCGGCCGAATCCGGTGGGGCTGGGCTGGGGGCAGGTGAGAAACCAGTCGCGTCTGTCGGGCCAGCCCCTGCCCAACACGCAGGAACCGGGCGTGGCCGTGACCTCGCCCTATGGCAGTTACCGGCCCATGGCGCTGGGGCCCGTCGGGCGGGGCTGCGTCTGGCGGGGCTGGGGCTCGCGCGGGAAAAGGCGTTCCTTTACAACGGGCTCGACGCGGAGGGGCTGGACCTGCCGCTGATGATCGGCATGGCGTTGAGCGCTGCGCGCAAGGGCTATGCGGGCGGCGATCCGGTGCTGATCGAGGCCCGTTCCGAAGATGGCGCCTGCGGCGCGGCGGTGTTCCGGGCAGAGGCGGGCTGCATCCGGGCCGCCCGCTGACCGCGGCCGAAAAGAAATGCCCGCCGATGGGACCCTTCGACAAGGTCAAGTGCAAGAAGGGCAGTCACGCGCACCATATCGTTCCGGACATGTGCTATCGCACCGGCACGCGCGGTTCGACCGGGGGGCGTATGCCCGGCGCCCCGTCGCTGAACCAGGGCATATGCGTCTGCCTGACCGGCAAGCAGCATTCGGGGCTGCATTCCAGCCGCATTGCCGATCTGAAGAAGCTGGGGGCAAGGCCGATGGCCGTGGCCGGGGGCAAGAAGAGCGTGCCGGGCACCGCGCCGATGTCAGAGATCAAGGCGAAATGCGTCCGGTCGATAAACTCGGTCCCGAACCCGTCCCCCGCCTGCAAGAAGCTTGCGGTCGCGATGGCAGCCAGGCAGGTCAAGGATGCCAAGATCGCGTCCAGACCGGGCCGCACCACCACCAGCCTGCCCAGCAGCAAGGCGCGGACTGTCATCAGGAGAGGGAGGTGCTGAAATGTTTCCCAGGGGGTTGAGGATCGTCGCCGGGGATGCCGGGGTGCCCGGAACGGTGTGCATCGCGCTGTCCCGGCCGGATGCGGACGAGCCCTACAGCATGATCCTGATCCGGGAGGAGGGCTTGGCCCAGCCTTGGGGCCGGATCGACGTGGACTGTGCCATCGTCTGCATCACCTCGGGCCGCTACGCCCCCGGCGCGGCGCCGGTCTATGTGGCGCGCAGCGACGAGGGCGATGTCTGTTTCCTCGAAGAGGAGGAAACCCGGGACGAGAAGATCCCCGGCGCGGGCATCTTCAGCGACGACGCCGCCGGGCGCGGCGCTGCCCGGACCGGACGACGGGTTCGGGAACATCCTGCGTATCCAGCAGTCGGACGACGCGCTGTGGGCCTGTGACGCGGACGATCTGTTCCGGATGCGGCGCGGGGCCTGGGAACGGATCAAGGTGCCGCGCGCCATCCTGCGCGAGGGCTGATCCTCAGCCCAGCGTCGCCGCCAGGCAGGCCCGCACCTTTGCGAGGTCGAGATCGGCGATGCGCAGCGCCGCGGCGCCGGGTTGCAGCATGCGCAGGAAGAACAGCTCGCCCGGTTCGGGATATTCGGCGAAAAGCTCCCGGGCGATGCGCAGGCCGTCTGCACCCGCCACGCGCAGTCCGTCCAGATGCGCCTCCAGCCGCTCGATCAGGCGGGACAGGCGCAGGGCGTCCATTTCCTCGTTTGCCTTTGGGTTCAGCATGTGCCGGTCGTGGATTGTCCAGAGGAAAGCGGCCTGTTCGGCGTGCTGGCGAACGATCTGGTCGAGGACCGGCGCGGGCATCAGTTCGGGTTGACCGAGCCGCCGCGGATGCGGTTCGCCGCCGGGGCTTGGCTGGTCAGGTAGCTGCCGCGGATGGTGATGCGGCCATCCGCCAGCATCACGATGGGCGCCTTGCCCACGCGCAGTTCCAGCCGGTCCGTGGCGGTGACGCGCACCGTCTCGCCATCGCGGATCACCAGCGGCGGGCGGTCCTGGCGGGGCGGCTCGACCTGCCTGCCGCCGATCAGGGGGCGGTCGCGGCGGCCTTCCTCGAACAGCAGCGCCACCTCTGCCCCCACATCCTCGGCACCAAGTGCGGTCAGCGAGCGGGCGGGGATCGCGTGGTCCTGCGCATTGCCCGCGAAGACGACCAGCGGCGCGCCCGCCCCGAAGCCGAGAATTACGCCGAGCGCCACGCCGTTGATCTGGTCGGTGCGGGTCATCTGGTCCAAGGCCCCTGTTGCCCGCATTGCGCCGTCATTCGTCCACAGAAGGTCCGCCGCGCCAAGCGGGCTCAGCCGCGGCGCTGAAACGCGATCATCACGAGGGCCAGCAGCGACGAGCCCAGCATCAGCAGCAGCGAGACCGCGTTCAGCAGGGGTGTCGAGCCCTCTTTCAGCCGGTCGAACATCGCGATGGTCAGCGGCGCGTCCGAGCTGACCAGCATCAGCGTCGTGTTGAAATTCTCGAAGCTCATCAGGAAGGCGACGACGAAGGCGCCGACCAGGGCGGGGGCCAGATAGGGCAAGGTGACGGTGCGCACGGCGGTCAGGCGGGAGGCGCCGAGATTCAGCGCGGCCTCTTCCAGCGTATGGTCGAATTTCTGCAGGCGCGCCCCGATCACCAGCGTGGCGATGGTGGCGATGAACGAGAACTGTCCGAGGATCACCAGCGTGAGGCCTGGGCGCAGTGCGTCGATGTCCCATTGCGCGATGTCCCACAGCCCGTTCGCGATGCGGCTGGAAAAGACCAGGATCGAGATGCCAAGCACGATGCCCGGGACCACCAGCGGAAGCAGCATCAGGACATAAAGCAGCTCCTGGCCCGGAAAGCGGTAACGGTTGAACAGGAAGGCGTTCGACAGCCCCACACCGACCGACAGCAGCGAGACGCAGGTGGTGACGAGGGCCGAGGTGCCGATGGCGCGCAGGATGGGGCGTTCGTGGAAGACGCCGATCCGGGGGCGGGTGTCGCCGAAGAACCAGTCCAGCGTGAAGCCCTGCCAGGGCGGCGACGGGAAAAGGCTGTCATTGAAGGCGAAGACCGCGACGACCGCGAGCGGCAGCGCCAGAAAGGCGAAGAACGCCGCGACATAGGCCGTCCAGAGGGTTTTCAGAAGGGCGGGCTGGGGGATCGTGGGGATCATCGCGCTAGCCCATGGTCCGGGCCAGGGTCTGGCCGGTCAGCCGCAGCATCGCCCAGACGATCACCGAGGACAGTGCCAGCAGCACGAAGCCGAAGGCCGCGCCCAGTTCCCAGTTGAAGCGGACGATGAACTGGGAATAGATCAGCTCGGTGAACCACAGGCTGTCCTTGCCGCCCAGCATCGTGGGCGTCAGGTAATTGCCCAGCGACAGCATGAAAACCACGATGGACCCCGAGACGATGCCGGGCATGGCATGCGGGATCACGATTTCGCGCAACACGCTGAAGGCATTGCCGCCCAGGTCGTAGCCTGCCTCGGTCACCTCGTCGGGCAGGCTTTCCAGCGTGGTGACCAGCGGCACCACCATGAACAGCATGGAGGTATAGACCAGCCCCACCATGATCGCGGCGTCGTTGTAGAGCATCTCGACCGGCTGATCGACCAGCCCCGCCCATTGCAGCAGGCTCGAGACCACGCCGGTTTCGCGCAGGAGGATCATCCAGCCGAAGGTGCGCACCAGTTCCGACACCCAGAACGGCACGAGGCACAGCAGGAACAGCGCCGAGCGGGTGCGCCCGCGGGCGAGCTTGGCGATGTAATAGGAGATCGGGAAGGCGATCGCGAGCGTCAGCGCCGTGGCGCTCAGCGACATGATCGCGGTGCGGGCCAAGGTCCGCAGGTAGAGCGGTTCGTTCAGGAAGGTCAGGTAGTTGCCGAAGCCGAAGCGGTATTGCCCGACGCCCACCCGCTCGCGCAGCGAGACCAGCGCCATGTCGACATGCGGGATCACGATCAGCAGCGACAGCCACAGCAGAAGCGGCGTCAGCAGCAGGATCAGCCCCATCCGCGCCTCGGCCTTCATGGCGCGGCCCCGGCGGCGAAGCAATTGCCCTGATCTCCCGCCCAGCCGACATGAAGCTCGGCGCCGCGGGAAAGATCGGCGAATTCGCCCGATTGCGGCAGGTTCACCTCGATCTCCTCGGCGCCGGCCTGCACGATCACGCGGCTGGCCGCGCCGTTGAACAGAAGTGCCGCGACCCGGCCCGACAGGCGGTTGTCGAGCCCGGCCAGATCGGCGGCCGAGCGGGCGAGCCGGATCGCCTCGGGACGGACGAAGATCTGGGTCCGGTCGCCGGGGGAAAGCGGGCGGCCATGGCGTGCGCCGCGCAGGGTCAGGCCGCTGTCGGTGGCGATTTCCATCTCGTCGCCCTCGATCCGGGCGATGCGGCCGGTCCAGCGGTTGGTGTCGCCGACAAAGCCCGCGACGAAGGCGGTGGCGGGGCGGTAGTAAAGTTCCTGCCCGGTGCCGACCTGTTCGAACCGGCCGTGATTCATCACGGCGATCCGGTCGGACATCACCAGCGCCTCGGACTGGTCGTGGGTGATGTAGACGAAGGTGGTGCCGAAGGCGGCCTGCATCTGCTTGAGCTCGACCTTCATCCGCTCGCGCAGCTTCAGGTCCAGCGCGCCGAGCGGTTCGTCCAGCAGCAGGACATCGGGTTCCAGCACCATGCAGCGGGCAATCGCCACGCGCTGCTTCTGGCCGCCCGAAAGCTCATCGACCTTGCGCGCGCCGATGCCGGGCAGGCCGATCCGTTCGAGCGCTTCGTCCACGCGGCGCGCGATGTCGGCCCGGCCCATCCCCTTGCGGCGCAGGCCATAGCCGATATTCTCGGCGATGGTCATCATCGGGAACAGGGCCAGGTGCTGGAACACCATGTTCACCGGCCGCTTGTTCGGCGGCGTGTCCAGCACCGAGCGGCCGCGGATCAGGATGTCGCCCGAACTGGGGTTCAGAAAGCCCGCGATCATCCGCATGATCGTGGTCTTGCCGCAACCCGAGGGGCCGAGGATCGAGAAGAACGCGCCGTTCGGCACGGCGAATGACACATCGTCCACAGCAAGCGCGGAACCGAAGCGCCGCGTCAGGCTGACACATTCGAGATCGGGGGTCATGGGCCGTCCGGGCTTGCGGCGGGGGGCAGGCGCATGGCCCGCCCCCCGCGCGCGGTTCAGTTCGCGGCCTTGATGCGGTCGAGCACGGCACCTTCCAGCGCCTCGAGGCCCGCGGGCACCGGCGGATACCAGTTGATGTTGTCGATCGCCTCTTGCGGGAAGCTTTCCTGGTAGCGCGCCTTGAGTTCGTCGGGGGCGAAGGTGTCGGCGCCCTGCGAGGCAGTGAAGTTGCCCGCGGCCTCGGTGATCATCGCCGCGACCTCGGGGCGCATCACAAAGTTGATCCAGGCATAGGCGGCGTCATCGGCCCGGCCCTTGGCGGGCAGCGCGAAGGTGTCGACCCAGCCCAGCGCGCCGGAGGCGGGCGCGACGAAGGTGATGTCGGGATTGTCGGCGTTCAGCTTCCAGCCGCCGGTATCCCAGGCCATCGCGGCCACCACCTCGCCCGAGCGGACCAGCCCCATCAGCTCGTCGCCGCCGCCCCATCAGGTCTTGACGTTGGGCTTGCACTCGACAAGCCTGGCCTCGACCGTGGCCAGCATCTCGGAATAGGCGGCCTCGTCACCGTAAAGCGCGAAGGGGTCCATGCCCATCGCGAAGGCAAAGCCGATCAGCGTGGGCCGTTTCAGCCGGTAGGAGACCTTGCCCGCCACCTCTGGCGCGCAGAGATCGGTGTAATCCTGCACCATCCCGGCCTGCGCGCGGTCGAGCACCAGACCGTCGGTGCCCCAGACATGGGGCAGGCCGTAGACCTCGCCGTTCACGGTGGTGTTGGCCCTGGTGGCGTCCAGCATCGAGGGGATGAACAGCGAGGTGTCGATCTTCGACAGGTCGATCGGCTTGTAGATGCCGAACTCCTCCTGCGGACCGACGATCCGGTCCTGGCTGGGCTGGGCGAGGTCGAACCCGCCCCCGGCCGTGGCGCGCAGCCTGGCGATCATCTCCTCGTTGTTCGACAGTGTGACCTCGACCTTGTGGCCGGTTTCCGCCTCGAACATGGCGACGACATTCTCGGGGGCGTAGCCGCCCCAGGTCAGGAGGCGCAGGGTGTCCGCCGAGGCCGGGACGGCAAGGACCGCGAGGGTCATGGCAAGGCTGGACGCGGCAAAGCTTGGCGTTTTGTCATGGTCTTCCCTGTCGAGATGGTCTGGTTGACCTGCCGCCAGCTTGGTTCGCCATGCCAGCGCCGTCAATTCGTTTCGTCGTGACAGAAAGGCGGTGCGGTCGGCCCCCGCGGCCCGGTCCGGGCTATTTCTCGACCGGCAGCCTGGCGTTCAGCCATTCGAGGAAGCTGCCCATGTTGTAGACCTTTTCATAGCCGAGCTTCTTCATGATGCGGGCGGCCGCCAGCGAACGGGCGCCGTTCTCGCAATAGATCGCGAAGGTCCTGGCGGGGTCGAGCGCGGGGTCGAAATGCGGGCCGTTCGGGTCGGCCTTGTGGCGGATCATGTGCATCGGCACCTCGATCGCGCCCTTGCACTTGCCGAAGCGGGCGATCTCGCGCGGCTCGCGCACGTCGATCAGGACGATCTCGCCCTTCTCGGCCAGCGGCGCGGCGTCCCGGGCGCGAATCTCGTCGATCTTGGGATAGAGCCTGAGCATCAGATCCACCATCTTGAACATCGGCGCGCACTCCTGTTGGCTGAGGTCGGGCAGACTATAGGCAGCCGCGCCGGATTGTTAAGCGGCAATCGGCGGGCGCGCGCGTGTGTTCGTCCTGTGTTCCCTTTTTTCCGTTGGGAATCCGGCACGCATCACCTATGTGTTGTTCCGTCATCCCCGGGGGCAGTCATGGCCGATCTGAAACGCATCGAGGTGCGCGGCGCGCGCGAGCACAATCTCAGGAATATCGACGTCGATATCCCCCGCGACGCGCTGGTGGTCATCACCGGGCTGTCGGGCTCGGGCAAGTCCAGCCTTGCCTTCGACACGATCTATGCGGAAGGCCAGCGGCGCTATGTCGAAAGCCTGTCGGCCTATGCCCGGCAGTTCCTGGACATGATGCAGAAGCCGGATGTGGACCATATCAGCGGGTTGAGCCCGGCGATCTCGATCGAGCAGAAGACGACGTCGAAGAACCCGCGATCCACGGTCGGCACGGTCACCGAGATCTACGATTACATGCGGCTGCTGTTCGCGCGCGCCGGAACGCCCTATTCGCCCGCCACCGGCCTGCCGATCGAGGCGCAGCAGGTGCAGGACATGGTCGACCGGGTGATGACGATGGAGGAGGGTACGCGCGCCTATCTGCTGGCCCCCATCGTGCGCGACCGCAAGGGCGAATACCGCAAGGAATTCAATGAGTTGCGCAAGCAGGGATTCCAGCGCGTCAAGGTCAATGGCGTCTTTCACGATCTGGACGAGGCGCCCATGCTGGACAAGAAGTTCCGCCACGATATCGACGTCGTGGTGGACCGGATCGTGGTCAAGCCGGGGCTTGAGACGCGGCTGGCCGACAGTTTCCGCACCGCGCTGGACCTGGCCGACGGGATCGCGGTGCTGGAAACCGCGCCAGCCGAGGGCGAGCCCGAGCGGATCACGTTTTCCGAGAAATTCGCCTGTCCCGTCAGCGGCTTCACCATCCCCGAGATCGAGCCGCGGCTGTTTTCCTTCAACGCCCCCTATGGCGCCTGTCCCGATTGCGACGGGCTGGGGGTGGAGCTGTTCTTTGACGAACGCCTTGTGGTGCCGGATGCCGCGCTGACCGTCTGGGACGGGGCCATCGCGCCCTGGCGCAAGGGCAAGTCGCCCTATTTCCGCCAGACCATCGAGGCGATCGCGCGCCATTACGGTTTCGACAAGGACACGCCATGGAAGAACCTGCCCGATGAGATCAAGGCGGTGTTCCTGTATGGCTCGGGCGAGGAGGAAATCCCGTTCCGCTATGACGAGGGCGGGCGCATCTACAACGTGACGCGGCCCTTCGAGGGCGTGATTCCCAACATGGAGCGGCGCTATCGCGAGACCGACAGCGCCTGGATCCGCGAGGAGTTCGAGCGCTACCAGAACAATCGCCCCTGCCATGCCTGCGGCGGGCACCGGCTGAAGCCCGAGGCGCTGGCGGTCCGGATCGGCGGGCTGCATATCGGTGAAGTGGTGCAGATGTCGATCCGCGAGGCGCTGGCCTGGGTCGAGCGCGTGCCCGACAGCCTCAGCAGCCAGAAGAACGAGATCGCCCGCGCCATCCTCAAGGAAATCCGCGAGCGGCTGGGGTTCCTGAACAATGTGGGCCTCGGCTACCTGACGCTGTCGCGCAATGCGGGCACGCTGTCGGGCGGGGAAAGCCAGCGCATCCGGCTGGCCAGCCAGATCGGCAGCGGGCTGACGGGGGTGCTTTATGTCCTCGACGAGCCGTCGATCGGGCTGCACCAGCGCGACAACGGGCGGCTGCTGACGACGCTGAAGAACCTGCGCGATCAGGGCAATTCGGTACTGGTGGTCGAACATGACGAAGAAGCGATCCGCGAGGCCGATTATGTCCTCGACCTTGGTCCCGGGGCGGGGGTGCATGGCGGCATGATCGTGTCGCGGGGCACGCCTGCGGAGATCATGGCCGATCCGGCCTCGGTCACGGGGCAATACCTGTCGGGCGCGCGCGAGATCACGGTTCCCGCCACCCGGCGGCAGGGCAACGGCAAGAAGATCACCGTCGTCAAGGCGACCGGCAACAACCTCAAGAACGTGACGGTGGATTTCCCGCTGGGCAAGTTCGTCTGCGTCACCGGCGTTTCGGGCGGGGGCAAATCGACGCTGACCATCGAGACGCTGTTCAAGACCGCCAGCATGCGGCTGAACGGCGCCCGCCAGACGCCCGCCCCCTGCGAGACGATCAAGGGGCTGGAGCATCTGGACAAGGTGATCGACATCGACCAGCGGCCCATCGGGCGCACGCCGCGGTCGAACCCCGCCACCTATACCGGCGCCTTCACGCCGATCCGCGACTGGTTCGCGGGTCTGCCCGAGGCGCAGGCGCGCGGCTACAAGCCGGGGCGGTTCAGCTTCAACGTCAAGGGCGGGCGTTGCGAAGCCTGCCAGGGCGACGGCGTCATCAAGATAGAGATGCATTTCCTGCCCGATGTCTATGTCACCTGCGAGACGTGCAAGGGCCACCGCTACAACCGGGAAACGCTGGAAATCCGCTTCAAGGGCAAGAATATAGCGGATGTTCTTGAGATGACGGTGGAGGATGCGCAGGAGTTCTTCAAGGCGGTGCCCGCGATCCGCGAGAAGATGGACGCGCTGGTGCGCGTGGGCCTTGGCTACATCCAGGTCGGCCAGCAGGCCACGACGCTGTCGGGCGGCGAGGCGCAGCGGGTGAAGCTGTCGAAGGAATTGTCGAAACGCGCCACGGGGCGGACGCTTTACATCCTGGACGAACCCACCACGGGGCTGCATTTCGAGGATGTGAGAAAGCTACTCGAAGTGCTGCACGAACTGGTCGACCAGGGCAATTCGGTCGTGGTGATCGAGCACAATCTGGACGTCATCAAGACCGCCGACTGGATCATCGACATCGGCCCCGAGGGCGGTGACGGCGGCGGTCGGGTCGTGGCCGAGGGCACGCCCGAAGAGGTGGCCGAGGTGGCGGCCAGCCATACCGGGCATTACCTCAAGGACGTGCTGAAACCCCGCAACCTGGCGGCGGAATAGCGCCATGGTCCGGGGCCGGATCGGGGTGGCGCTGGGCTCGGGCGGGGCGCGGGGGTGGTGCCATATCGGCGTTCTGTGGGGGCTTGATGCGCTTGGGCTGTCGCCTGACGTCGTGGCGGGCTGTTCGATGGGGGCGCTGGTGGGCGCGGCCTATGCGGCGGGTCGGCTCGACGCGCTGGAGGACTGGACGCGGAGCATGACGCGGGCGCGGGTGGTCGGGCTACTCGATGTCAGCCTGGTCAGCGGCGGGCTGGTCGAAGGGCGCCAGATTGCCCGGGTGCTGAAGGATCTGGGTCTGCCCGAGCGGATCGAGGATCTGGACCGTCCCTTCGCCGCCATCGCCACCGACATGGAGACGGGGCGCGAGATTTGGCTGACCAAGGGTGATCTGGGGGCGGCGGTGCGCGCCTCGGCCGCGCTTCCGGGGGTCATCAGCCCCTATCACCACGAGGGGCGGTGGCTGCTGGATGGCGGGCTGACCAACCCTGTGCCTGTCTCGGCGGCCCGGGCGCTGGGGGCTGATATCATCATCGCGGTCAATCCCAACGGCAAGCGGTTCGGCCAACTCTGGCAGGCCGCGCCGCCCGAGGACGGTCCCTTGTCGGCGATTGTCGAGGCGTTGCCCGAGGGGATGCGCAAGCAATTGTCCTGGCTGATGCCGGACGAACCGGGGCCGCGGCCGCCCAGCTATCTGGATGTGGTCTCGACCGCCATCGACGTGATGACCGGGCAGATCCGGCGCAGCCGTCTCGCGGGCGAACCGCCGCATGTGCTGTTGAGCGCCCACCTTGCGCATGTCTCGGTGCTGGACCTGCACCGCGCCGCCGAAGCGATCGAGGAGGGCCGCTGCCTGGTCGAGCGCCATGCCGAGCAGCTTGAGGATGTGCGGGGACCCTGATGGGTCAGTCGATCAGACGGTCGAGGGCATCCACGATGTCGATCACCGCCCGCGTCCGTGGATCGACGCGGACAACCATTCCGTCATTGCGCAGATAATAGTCCCGGCGCGGGTCAAGGAGCAGACGGTGCGGTTCGCGCAGGATGTAATAGCCATCGCCGACCGCCGGACCATAATACCAGGCCGCGTCGCGCTGTTGCTTTTTGGCCAAACCCGGCGG
>NZ_DSDD01000234.1:0-12171 GCF_011048875.1 Rhodovulum sp. | reverse complement strand
GGCCTGAAAGTCGTGTCGCGCCCGAGGGGGGCGCGACCGGATGAGACGAAGCTGCTAGATCAGGGAGTCTTCCCGGGTGGGTGGTGCGAGGGGGTGGTAGGAAGATAAATTCTCCACGTTTTCGCAACTTCGCTCATCCGTGAAACCAGCTTTCGTCGCAAAAGGTTAATACAAAGTGAACAGATTCAAGAAAGTCGCCCTTAAGGAGAGTTTTTTCCGCCTTTGGGCAAGGATCGGCGGATTCTTGTCAATCACCGGGTGCCCCGATCAGGATCCGGCGCCGCCCACGGTCAGCCCGCCGATCATCAGGGTCGGCTGTCCCACGCCCACCGGCACCCATTGCCCCTGCTTGCCGCAATTGCCGATGCCGGGGTCGAGCGCCATGTCGTTCCCGATGGCGCGGATCTGCTGCATCACGGTCGGCCCGTCGCCGATCAGCGTCGCGCCCTTGACCGGCGCGCCGACTTTGCCGTTCCTGACGCGATAGGCTTCGGTGCAGGAGAAGACGAATTTTCCATTCGTGATGTCGACCTGTCCGCCCCCGAATCCAACGGCATAGAGGCCGTCCTTGAGATCCGCGAGGATATCGGCGGGGGCGGAATTGCCCGACAGCATGCAGGTATTGGTCATGCGCGGCATCGGCGGGTGGGCGAAACTCTGGCGCCGTCCGTTGCCGGTGGGGGAAACGCCCATCAGCCGCGCGTTCTGCCGGTCCTGCATCAGGCCGACCAGGATTCCGTCCTCGATCAGCACGGTGCGGCCCGACGGCGTGCCCTCGTCATCGACGCTGATCGAGCCGCGCCGATCGGGAAACGTGCCGTCGTCAAGCACCGTGACGCCCGGTGCGGCGATTCGCTGGCCCATCAGCCCGGCGAAGGCCGAACTCCCCTTGCGGTTGAAATCGCCCTCCAGCCCGTGGCCCACGGCCTCGTGCAGCAGCACGCCCGGCCAGCCGGGGCCGAGGACCACATCCATCACGCCTGCGGGTGCGGCTTCGGCGTCGAGATTGACCAGCGCGATGCGCAGCGCCTCGCGGGTTGCGGCCTCCCAGTTCGTGCGCGCGATCAGCCCGGCAAGGCCGCGCCGCCCGCCGCCGCCATGGCTGCCGGATTCGCGGCGGCCATCCTGTTCGACGATCACGCCGACATTCAGCCGGGTCATCGGGCGGATGTCGGAAAACAGCATCCCGTCGGGGCGCAGGATCACGACCTCCTGCAGCGAGGCGGCGAGCGTCGCGGTCACCTGAACCACGCGCGGGTCCAGCGCCCGGGCGAAGGCGTCGATCTCGCGCAGCGTGTCGAGCTTTACGCCGAACGTGGCCTCGGCCATCGGGTCGGCGTCGGTGTAAAGGCGCCGGTTGGTGGCCTGCGGCGGATCGGCAAGCGTGCCGCCGCCCTCGGCCACCGCCAGCCGGGCGGTCCGGGTGGCGCGGATCAGGGCCTGTTCGGAGATCTCGGTGGAATGGGCATAGCCCGCGGCCTCGCCCCGCACGGCGCGCAGCCCGAACCCTTCGGAGGCGTCGTAGCTGGCGGTGCGCACGCGGCCGTCATCGAAGCTGAGAACCTCGGAGCGGGTGCGTTCGAGGAACAATTCTCCGTCATCGGCCCCGGCGGTTGCCTGTTGCAGAAGCGCCAGCGCGCGGTCGCGGTCGAGCAGCGTCTCGAAGGGGCGGAAGGGGCCTTGGGGCATGCGCGTCCTCTGGGTGAAGAAAGGCGGCAGAATGTCGCATCTTTCGCTTGTATCCTGCCGCTCAATATGTTTCTTTGGCCGGGCGATACAACTGTCTCCGCAGAGATCGCGACGAAGGGCGGCCAACGCCCGAAAAGGGAACCGGGGAATAGCGCCCAGCGCGAGGCCCGGACTTCGACTGCCGGGTTTTCCCTGATCTTGTCCGGTGCCGCGCGCTCCCGCGGCCCGGACGCCCTTCCCCCGTCACACCTGCCCGAAAATCTCGTTTCCGTCCGGGGTGACAGCGCCCCGCGTCTGGCGTATCAGGCCGCAGAGCGGAAAAAGGCAGGCAGATGCGCTATGTGTCCACGCGGGGGCAGGCCCCGATCCTGACATTCGAAGAGGCGATGCTGACGGGGCTGGCGCGCGATGGCGGGCTGTATGTCCCCGAGACCGTGCCCGCGATGGCGCAAGCCGAGATCGCGGGGCTTGCGGGGCTGTCCTATGAAGCGGCGGCGTTCCGGGTGATGCGGCCCTTCATCGGCGATGCCTTCACCGATGCCGAGTTCGAGGCGATCATCGGCCGGGCCTATGCGGGATTCAGCCATGCCGCGCGCGCGCCGCTGGTGCAGCTTGGGGCCAATCATTTCCTGCTGGAGCTGTTCCACGGGCCGACGCTGGCCTTCAAGGATTTCGCGATGCAGCTGATCGGCCAGCTGTTCCAGGCGGCGCTGGCGCGCTCGGGGAGCCGCGTGACCATCGTCGGCGCGACGAGCGGGGATACCGGGTCGGCGGCGATCGAGGCGTTCCGGGGGCTGGACAATGTCGATGTGTTCATCCTGTTCCCCGAGGGCCGCGTCAGCGAGGTGCAGCGCCGCCAGATGACGACGCCGTCCGAGGCGAATGTCCATGCGCTGGCCGTGCGGGGCGATTTCGATGATTGCCAGGCGCGCGTGAAGGACATGTTCAACGATTTCGCCTTTCGCGATGCCGTGGGGCTGGCCGGCGTCAACTCGATCAACTGGGCGCGGGTGCTGGCGCAGGTGGTCTATTACTTCACCTCGGCCGTGGCGCTGGGGGCACCGGACCGGGCGGTCAGCTTTACCGTGCCCACGGGCAATTTCGGCGACATCTTCGCGGGCTACATCGCGCGCCGGATGGGGTTGCCGATCGAAAAACTGGTGATCGCGACGAACCAGAACGACATCCTGCACCGCGCGCTGGAAACCGGGGCCTATGAAACCCACGGCGTCACCCCCTCGATCAGCCCGTCGATGGATATCCAGGTCTCCTCGAATTTCGAGCGTGCGCTGTTCGAGGCCTATGGCCGCGACGGCGCCGCGGTGGCCCAGCAGATGCAGGCGCTGAAGGACCAGGGCGGGTTCACCATCAGCCAGGGCGCGTTGCAGGCCCTGCGCGAGGTCTTCGCCTCGGGCCGGGCCTCCGAGGAGGAGACCGGCGCCACGATCCGCGCCACCCATGAAGCGACGGGCGAGATCCTGTGCCCGCATTCGGCGGTGGGCGTGAAGGTGGCGCAGGACCAGCCCGCCAGCGCCACGCCGATGATCGCGCTGGCGACCGCGCATCCGGCGAAATTTCCCGATGCGGTCGCCGCGGCCACCGGGATCAGGCCGCCCCTTCCCAGGCGCATGGCGGATCTGTATGAGCGCCCCGAGCGCGTGACGGTCGTGGACAACGACCTTGGCGCGATCGAGTCCCTGATCGAGGAAAGGCGCGCGGATTGAGCGTAGAGCTGCACAGGATGCCCAACGGATTCCGCGTCGTGACCGAGCGGATGCCGGGGCTGAAATCGGCCTCGATCGGGATCTGGATCATGGCGGGCGGCCGCGACGAGCGGGCCGAGGAAAACGGCATCGCCCATTTCCTGGAGCACATGGCGTTCAAGGGCACCGACAAGCGCACGACCCTGCAGATCGCCGAGGCGATCGAGGATGTGGGCGGCTATATCAACGCCTATACGGGCCGCGAGATGACCGCCTATTACGCCCGCGTGCTGGAGGCCGATGTGCCGCTGGCGCTGGACGTGCTGGCCGATATCCTGCTGAACCCGCTGTTCGAGCCCGCCGAGATCGAGGTCGAGCGCGGCGTGATCCTGCAGGAGATCGGGCAGGTGCTGGACACGCCCGACGACGTGATCTTCGACTGGTTGCAGGAGGTCGCCTATCCCGGCCAGTCCATCGGGCGCACGTTGCTGGGGCCTGCGGAACGGGTGCGCGGCTTCACCCGGGACGATCTGTTTTCCTTCATCGGGCGGCATTACACGCCCGACCGGATGATCCTGTCGGCGGCGGGTGCGGTCGACCATGACGAGATCGTGCGGCTGGCCGAGGGGCTGTTCGGCCATCTGGCGCCCGGCACGCAGGCGGCGCATGAACCGGCCCGCTTTACCGGCGGCGAGCGGCGCGAGGTCAAGACGCTGGAACAGGCGCATATGGCGCTGGCCTTCGAATGCCCCAGCTATCGCGACCCCGCGATCTATACCGCGCAGATCTTTGCCACCGCGCTGGGCGGGGGCATGTCCTCGCGGCTGTTTCAGGAACTCAGGGAAAAGCGTGGGCTTTGCTATACCGTCTTTGCCCAGGCCGGCGCCTATGCCGATACCGGGCTGATCACGCTTTATGCGGGCACCAGCGCGGCGCAGATCGGCGACCTGGCCGAGCTGACCATGGCCGAGATCGCGCGTTCGGCGCAGGACATGACGCCCGCCGAGGTGGCCCGGGCGCGCGCGCAGATGAAGGCGGGGTTGCTGATGGGGCTGGAAAGCCCGTCGAACCGGACCGAGCGGCTGGCGCGGCTGGTGTCGATCTGGGACCGGGTGCCCGGCATCGAGGAGACCATCGCCCATATCGACGCGGTGACCACGGGCGATGTGCGCGACTTCGCCGGGCGGATGGCCAGGGCGGGGCAGGCCGCGCTTGCGCTTTATGGCCCTGTCTCGAAGGCGCCGGGGCTGGACGCGTTGCAGGGCAGGCTTGCGGCCTGATGCTGGGTCTCAGGCGCAAGGTCCGGATCGAGACGGACCGGATGTTTCTGCGCCCGCCGGTCCATGCCGATTTCCGCGACTGGGCCGCGCTGCGGGCGGCGAGTGCCGCCTTCCTGACCCCGTGGGAGCCGGCCTGGGCGCCCGATCACCTGACGCGCAAGGCGTTCACCAACCGGGTCTACTGGGCGCAGCGGGCGATGGGCACGGGGTCTGCGATCCCGCTTTTCCTGTTCCGGCGGGCCGATGACGTGCTGCTGGGCGCGATCACGCTGGACAATATCCGGCGCGGGCCGTCGCAATCGGGGACGCTGGGCTACTGGATCGGGCAGCCCTTTGCCCGGCAGGGCTATATGCGCGAGGCGATCGAGGCGGTGGTTCACCATGCCTTTGCCATGCGGGATCTGAGCCGGATCGAGGCGGCCTGCCTGCCCGAGAACGTCGCCTCGCGGGGCGTGCTGGAGAAATCCGGCTTCAAGTATGAGGGCGTGGCGCAGAGCTATCTGCAGATCAACAATCGCTGGCGCAACCACGTCCTTTACGCGAACCTGCGCAGCGACCGGCGCGGGCGGACCGAGACCGGGCTGGCCTGAGGTCGCGCCGTTCTGGTGCGGCGGGGTCACGGTCTCGCGCGCAAGCGGTGGGAATATCGGGCTTTAACCGAATTTCTGTTGCACCGACTCACGCAAGTCCATATGCACTTGCGTTACGGACGCCAACGCACGCGCCTCTGTCCCCTCACGGGTTACGTAGCGACGGTAACGTCTCCCTTGGAACTGAGCGGCCATGTCATGGCCGGGTCTATTGGAGATGACCATGCACGCTGCGCGAACCGACTTCGTCGGTCGATCCTCTGTCCTGTCCTCCTCCCGCGCCGAAGACTTCATCCGCGCGCACCGCTTCGAGCGGCCGACATTGGTGCTGGACATCGAGGCGGTGGCCGACCGCTACGCCGCGCTGAAGGCCGGGCTGGGCCGGGCGGCGATCCATTATGCCGTCAAGGCCAACCCCGCGCCCGAGATCGTGGCGCGGCTGGCGGCGCTGGGCTCGGGCTTCGATGCCGCCTCGCGCGCCGAGATCGAGCTGTGCCTTGCGCAAGGGGCGGCGCCGTCCGCGATTTCCTTTGGCAACACGGTCAAGCGGGCCTCGGACATCGCCTTTGCCCATGCCGCGGGGATCACGCTGTTCGCGGCCGATGCCGAGGAAGAGATCGACAAGATCGCCGAACACGCCCCCGGCGCGCAGGTCTATATCCGCGTGCTGGTCACCGCGAGCGAGGCCGATTGGCCGCTGTCGCGCAAGTTCGGCTGCGCGCCGGGCAAGGTGCAGCCGCTGCTGGCGCGCGCCCTTGCGGCGGGGCTGCGGCCGGTGGGCCTGTCGTTCCATGTCGGCAGCCAGACGCGCGTGGCGCGGATGTGGCTGTCGGTGCTGGACGAGGTGGCGGGCATCTGGCGCGCGGCGCATGCGGCGGGCTTTGACCTGGAATTGCTGAATATCGGCGGCGGGTTCCCGGCCTTCTACGGCGAAGAGGTCGAGCAGCCCGAGATCTATGCCGCCCAGGTGATGCGGCTGGTCACCGACCTGTTCGGGGCGGTGCCGCGCGTGATGGCCGAACCCGGGCGCGGCATGGTGGCCGAGGCGGGCGCGATCGCGGCCGAGGTGATGCTGGTCTCGCGCAAATGCGACACCGATGCCTATCGCTGGGTCTATCTGGACATCGGCAAGTTCTCGGGGCTGGCCGAAACGATGAACGAGGCGATTCGCTACCAGTTCCTGACCGGGCGCGAGCATGAGCCGGTCGGCCCCTGCATCCTGGCCGGGCCGTCCTGCGACAGCGCGGATGTGCTGTATGAAAAGCGCCCCGTGCTGCTGCCGCTGGGGCTGAGTGCGGGCGACCGGGTCATCATCCGCAATGCGGGGGCCTATACGTCGAGCTATGCCTCGGTCGGCTTCAACGGCTTTCCGCCGCTCGATGTCGTGGTGATCTGACACGGCCTGCGCGCCGCGCTGCTGCATTGCGGCGCGGCGCGGGTCGGGCTATCGCTTGGGCGCATCATCAGGATCCGCGCCCATGACCCGACCCACCGACCCCGTTGCCCTGACCGCCGATCTGATCCGCTGCGCGTCGGTCACGCCGAGCGAGGCGGGCACGTTGCGCCTGCTGGAAACCCGACTGGCCGCGGCGGGGTTCGAATGTCGCCGGGTGGACCGTGCGGGCGTGCCGAACCTGTTCGCGCGCTGGGGGGCGAAGGGGCATCCGCGGAGCTTTGGCTTCAACGGGCATACCGATGTCGTGCCCGCGGGCGACACCGCGGCCTGGACCCATGACCCGTTCGGGGCGGAGATCCGCGACGGCTATCTGTGGGGGCGGGGCGCGGCCGACATGAAATCGGGCGTTGCGGCTTTCGTCGCCGCCGCGATCGACTTCGTCACCGACACGCCGCCCGAGGGTGCCATCGTGCTGACGATCACCGGAGACGAAGAGGGCGACGCGACGGATGGGACCGCGGCGCTGCTGGACTGGATGGCGACCGAGGGCGAGCGGATGGATGTCTGCCTGGTGGGCGAGCCGACCAGCCGCGAGCGCCTTGGCGACATGATGAAGATCGGGCGGCGCGGGTCGATGACGGCGTGGTTCACCGCCCATGGCGTGCAGGGCCACTCGGCCTATCCGCAGCGCGCGCAGAACCCGATCCCGGCGCTGGCGCGGCTGGTCGAGCGGCTGTCGGCCTATCCGCTGGACGAGGGCACGCGCCATTTCGATCCCTCGACGCTGGCGGTCACCACGTTTGATACCGGCAATCCCGCGACCAACGTGATCCCGGGGCTGTGCCGGGCAACCGTCAATATTCGCTTCAACGAGGCGCATGGGTCCGACAGCCTGACCGAGTGGCTGCGCGCCGAGGCGGATCGCGTGACCGGCGAGACCGGCATCCGTTTCGATCTGGAGGTGAAGGTTTCGGGCGAAAGCTTCCTGACGCCGCCGGGCGCGCTGTCCGACCTGGTGGCCGGCGCGGTCGAGGCGGAAACCGGGCTGCGGCCCGAGCTGTCGACCTCGGGCGGGACATCGGATGCGCGCTTCGTCAAGGATTTCTGCCCGGTGGTCGAGTTCGGGCTGGTGGGCAAGACGATGCACCAGGTGGACGAGCGGGTGGAACCGGCCCAGATCGAGGCGCTGAAACGGGTCTATGGCCGCATCCTTGCCGCCTATTTCGCCTGATCCGGCACCGGTTTCCGGCTGACGGGCGCGCGCGCGCGTGCTAGCTCTGCGTGTATGAGCCAGATACCCTCCAAGACCGAAATCCTCGACTGGATCGCCGCGCATCCCGGCGAAAGCTCGAAGCGCGACATCGCCCGGGCCTTCGGCATCAGGGGGGGCGACCGGATCGACCTCAAGCGCGTGCTCAAGGAACTGGAGGACGAGGGCCATCTGGAGAAACGGCGCCGGAGCTATCGCGACCCCGACCGGCTGCCGCCGGTGAGCGTGTTGCAGATCCTGGCGCCGAACCGCGATGGCGACCTGTTCGCGAAACCGCTGGAATGGCATGGCGAGGGGGCGGAGCCGCGCATTCTGTTCGTCGCGCGCAAGCAAGAACCCGCGCTGGCCGAGGGCGACCGGATCCTCGCCCGCCTGCAGGAGGTGCGCGGCGAGGATCACCAATACGAGGCGCGGCTGATCCGCAAGATCGGCGTCAACCCGAAACGGATGCTGGGCATCTTTCGCACCGGCGCCGAGGGCGGGCGGATCGTGCCGATCGACAAGGGCGCCGATCTGGAATGGATGGTGGGGCGCGATGCGACCCATGGCGCGAAGGATGGCGAACTGGTCGAGGCCGAGCAGATCGGCCCGCGCGCCCGCATGGGCCTGCCGCGGGCGCGTGTCGTCGACCGGCTGGGCGATCCGTCGGCGCCGAAAGCCGTCAGCCTGATCGCGATCCACCAGCATGGCATCCCCGACGAGTTTCCCGACGACGTCATCGCCGAGGCCGACCGGGCGAAACCCGCCGGGCTGGGCGCGCGCGAGGATCTGCGCCATCTGCCACTGGTGACCATCGACCCGGCCGATGCGCGCGACCGCGACGACTCGGTGCTGGCGATGCCCGACGACGACCCGAAGAACCCGGGCGGGCATGTGCTGTGGGTCGCCATCGCCGATGTCGCCCATTACGTCCGCCCCGGCGGCGCGCTGGATCGTGAGGCGCGCGAGCGCGGCAATTCCACCTATTTCCCCGACCGTGTGGTGCCGATGCTGCCCGACCGGCTGTCGGGCGATCTGTGTTCGCTGCATGAGGGCGTGCCGCGCGCCTGTATCGCGGTCAGGATGGTGATCGACGCCCACGGCACCAAGCTGTCGCATCGCTTCACCCGGGGGCTGATGGCCTCTGCCGCGGCGCTGACCTATGCCCAGTTGCAGGCGGCGCAGGATGGCCAGCCGGACGAACGCACCGCGGAGCTGCTGGATGACGTGATCCGCCCGCTTTACGCCGCCTACGGGGCGCTGACCCGCGCGCGGGAGGCACGTCAGCCGCTTGATCTCGACCTGCCCGAACGCCGGATCGAACTGTCCGAGGACGGGCATGTGACCTCGGTCCGGTTCCGCGACCGGCTGGAGGCGCACCGGCTGATCGAGGAATTCATGGTGCTGGCCAATGTCGCCGCCGCCGAGGAACTGACCCGGCTGCGCCGCCCGCTGATCTTCCGCGTGCATGAGGAACCCAGCCCCGAGAAGCTGGACGCGCTGCGCGAGGTGGCCGCGGCCTCGGGCTTCACGCTGGCGAAGGGTCAGGTGTTGCAGACGCGGCACCTGAACAACCTGCTGGATCAGGCGATGGGGACCGAGTTTTCCGAACTCATCAACCTGTCGACGCTGCGCTCGATGACGCAGGCCTATTACACGCCGGAACATTTCGGCCATTTCGGGCTGGCGCTGCGCTCCTATGCGCATTTCACCTCGCCCATTCGCCGCTATGCCGACCTGATCGTGCATCGCGCGCTGATCACGGCGCATGGCTGGGGCAAGGACGGGCTGTCACCGCAGGAGATCGAGGAACTGGAGGCGACCGCGCAGCATATCAGCGAGACCGAGCGCCGCTCGATGGAGGCCGAGCGCGACACGACCGACCGTTACCTTGCCGCCTATCTGTCCGAACGGGTGGGCAACGAGTTCGCGGGGCGGGTGTCGGGCATCGCGCGGTTCGGGGTGTTCGTGAAGCTCGACGAGACCGGCGCCGACGGGCTGATCCCGATCCGCGAACTGGGGCAGGAATATTTCCACCATGACCGCGAGGCGCAGACGCTGATGGGCGCCGATACCGGGCTGACCATCGGCATCGGCCAGCGCGTGACCGTGCGGCTGTCCGAGGCGGTGCCGGTCACCGGTGGGCTGGTGCTGGAACTGTTGTCGATCGAGGACAAGGCGATGCGCCCCGGCCCGCGCAAGACCCGTGGCAAGATCCCCAAGCGCAACCTTGGCCGGTCGAAGGCGCGGGCCGACAAGGCGAAGCGCAAGGTCATGCGCAAACGCTAGGCGAAATCCGGCGGGCGGCGGGAATGGCGCTTTGCGCTCGGCCGGGGAGCGGGTACATTCGCGGCAAAACCGGAAAGGTCCGAGCAGATGTCATTCCCCCCCGCCTGGGCTGCGGCCCTTGCCCCGTTGCTGTGCGCCCTGAGCATGACCGCCCCGGCCCAGGCGCTGGAAACCTCGCCGCGCCCGACGCCGCGCCCCGCGCTGGCCGAGCTGGCCGAAAGCGCGCGCCCTGCGGCCCGCGCCACCGTCACGAGGGGAGCCGCAATGGACCAGGCGCAGCATTCGACGGCGCATATCGGGTTCGAGCGCTGGGTCGGCGAGTTCCGCGGCCGCGCGCTGGCCCAGGGCATCGCGCCGGCGGTCTTCGACCGGGCCTTCCGGGGGGTGGGTTACAATGCCGATGTGATCGGGCGCGACCGCAACCAGTCGGAATTCACCCGCACGATCTGGGATTATCTCGACAGCGCGGCCTCGGAAACGCGGGTGGCGAACGGGCGCGAGGCGCTGGCGCGGCACCGTGCCCTGCTGGAGCGGATCGAGGCGCGGTTCGGCGTCGACAAGGAGGTGGTGGTCGCGATCTGGGGGCTGGAAAGCGCCTATGGCACGTTCCGCGGCACCACGCCGATCATCGAGGCGCTGGCCACGCTGGCCTATGACGGGCGGCGCGGCGCCTTTTTCGAACAGCAACTGGTCGCGGCGCTCAGGATCGTGCAGGCGGGCGATACCGAGGCGCGCAACATGACCGGAAGCTGGGCGGGGGCGATGGGGCATACCCAGTTCATCCCCACCTCCTATCTGGATTATGCGGTGGATTTCACCGGCGACGGGCGGCGCGACATCTGGTCGGAGGATCCGGCCGATGCGCTGGCCTCGACCGCGGCCTATCTGGCGCGGTTCGGCTGGAAGACGGGCCAGCCCTGGGGCGTCGAGGTGCGGCTGCCGGGCAATTTCGACTACCGGCTGGCCGATCGCGGCGAGAAGCGGATGCCGTCCGACTGGGCGGCGCTGGGGGTACGCGACATGGACGGGCGGGCGGTGCCCGATCACGGGCCCGCCTCGATCCTGCTGCCCGCGGGGGCGCGCGGCGCGGCCTTCATGATCTTCGACAATTTCGCGGTGATCGAACGCTACAACACGGCGGATGCCTATGTGATCGGGGTGGGGCATCTGGCCGACCGGATCCGGGGCGGAGGGCCGATCCGGGCCGACTGGCCGCGCGAGGACCGCGCGCTGGTCTTTGCCGAGCGCCAGGAATTGCAGGAGCGGCTGACGCGGGCGGGATTCGACACGAGGGGGATCGACGGCCGGATCGGGCCGAACACCATCGCCGCGGTGCGCGCTTTCCAGCGCTCGGCGGGGATGATCCCGGATGGCTATGCAAGCCTCGATCTGCTGAACCGGCTGCGCTGAGCCCGCCCGGGGCACCCGGGGAGCCGACTGCGTCGGCTGCCTTCGGCGAGGATATTTCAGGCCAGAAGAAGATCAGGGTGGACCCCCTGTCCGGGCCTTCCGCGGGGGGGGAACGGGAAGGGGGGACAGGGGGCCTTCTCCTGGCGCGGTCATCGGCGTCCCCGCCTTTACCGCCCGGTCAGACTGGCGCAATAAGGTTAATCATTCGTTGCTTCTTCTGGCCGGAAATATCCCCGCCGGAGGCAGGGTTCGTCCTGGCGCGACGTCGGGGGTGTCAGGCGGAGGGGGTCAGGCGGTCGCGGATCAGGGCCACGGGGTGGCGGCGCAGGGTGAAGCGCAGCGCGAGGTAATCCTCGACCACCTCTTCGGCTTCGCTCATGGCGGGCAGGGTGACGGGCGGTTCGGCGATGCCCTCGCCGTCGAGATCGCCTGTAAAGAGCGGCAGCGGTTTCGGGCCGGACAGCGCGCGCGCGGCCCAGAGCGCGGCGCGGCGGTCGATCCCCAGCCCGGCGAAGGCGTCGGCCTCGGCCAGGGCGGCGACCAGCGCGGGGGGCAGGCCGGCGCG
>NZ_DSDD01000248.1:0-12190 GCF_011048875.1 Rhodovulum sp. | reverse complement strand
GCATAGGGCTGGCCGCGCAGGGTCATGCGGCCGGCATCGGGCTGGGCGAGGCCATAGATCATCTTGACCAGCGTGGACTTGCCCGCGCCGTTCTCGCCCAGAAGCGCGTGAATCTCGCCCTCGACGATGTCGAAATCGACGCGATCATTGGCGACCACCCCGGGATAGGCCTTGGTCAGGCCCTCGACTGTCAGAAGCGCTTTCACCCGGCGGTCTCTCCGCGGCCGTTCTCCGTCCATCGCTTCTAGACCGCCCGCCTGCGCGGCTGCAACGGTCTCGGGCCGCGCAAGGCGGGGGCGGGCACGGTTTGCAGGCGAATGCCCGAAAAATGCCCATTTGCGGTGGCGCGGCGCGCGGGCCTTTGACCGCAGCGGCGCCGCGGCCTAGCCTGACAGGGCGGCCACAGGAGGAGGCGGTTGTTCCCCCACGCCCTGCACCATGTCCAGCTTGCGATGCCCGAGGGCGGCGCGGCCGAGGCGCGCGCGTTCTATGGCGACTTGCTTGGCCTCGACGAGGAGGAGGGCCCCGGCGCGCCCCCGGACGAGCTGTGGTTCCGCCGCGGAGAGTTGCGGATCCGGCTGGGCGTCGAGCCCGGCTTTCGCCCGGCGCGCAAGGCGCATCCGGCGCTGATGGTGCGCAAGCTCGATGCGCTGGCCGAGCGGCTGGAACGGGCCGGGCTCGACCTGCGCCGGGATGACCGCCTGCCGGGGCCGCGCCGGGTCTGTATCGACGATCCGTTCGGCAACCGCATCGAGCTGGTGGAAGGCGCGGTCTGAGCGGGCGCGGGGGGCTCCCGCCCCAGGGACCGCGCGGGGCTTGCGCCCCGCTTGCCCGGGGTTGGGCGTGGCGCCCGGCGATGCCGGGCGCGCGCCTCCGGCGGGGATATTTCGGGCCAGAAGAAGATGCGGTGCGGGCTTTTCGGCAGGCGGTGCGGGGGCTAGGGTCGGGGCATGGCTGCACCGCGATTCATCCATCTTCGACTGCATACCGAATACTCGCTGCTCGAGGGGGCGGTGCGGCTGAAGACGCTGCCCGACCTGTGCAAGGCGGCAGGCATGCCCGCCGTGGCCGTGACCGATACCAACAACATGTTTGCCGCGCTGGAATTCTCGGTTCTGGCGGCGGGCGCGGGCATCCAGCCGATCCTGGGCTGCCAGATCGACCTTGCCCATGATCCGGTTGCCCCCGGCGAACGGCCGCGCCCGCCCGCGCCGGTCGTGCTGCTGGCGCAGAGCGAGGCGGGCTATGGCAACCTGATGAAGCTGAATTCCTGCCTGTACCTGGGCAAGGCAGGGCAGCTGCCGCAGGTCACGCAAGAGGAACTGGAGGCGCATGCGGCCGGGCTGATCTGTCTGACCGGCGGGCCGGACGGGCCGTTGGGGCGGTTCCTGCGGGCCGGTCAGCGGGGCAAGGCCGAGGCGCTGGCGGTATGGCTGGCGCGCGTCTTTCCTGGGCGGCTTTATGTCGAGTTGCAGCGCCATCCGGGCGCGGGCGGACGGCTGACCGAGGCCGAGGCGGCGACCGAGCGCGGCCATGTCGAGATCGCCTATGCGATGGACCTGCCGCTGGTCGCGACCAATGACGTGCATTTCCCGAAGCCCGAGATGTTCGAGGCGCATGACGCGCTCCTGTGCATCGCGGATGGGGCCTATGTCGATCAGGCCGAGCCGCGCCGCCGGTTGACGCCGCAGCATCATTTCAAGTCGCCCGAGGAAATGGCGGCGCTGTTCGCCGACCTGCCCGAGGCGATCGCGAACACGGTCGAGATCGCGCGCCGCTGTGCCTTCAAGGCGGCCAAGCGTGCGCCGATCCTGCCCCGCTTTGCCGAGGACGAGGTCGAGGAACTGCGCCGCCAGGCCAGGGAGGGTCTTGCCGCGCGGCTGGCCGTGATCCCGCATGCCGCACCGGTCGAGGACTACGAAAAGCGGCTGGAGTTCGAGCTGGGCATCATCGAGGGGATGGGCTTTCCCGGCTATTTCCTGATCGTCGCTGATTTCATCAAGTGGGCCAAGGATCACGGCATCCCGGTGGGGCCGGGGCGGGGCTCGGGCGCGGGGTCGCTGGTGGCCTATGCGCTGACCATCACCGATCTGGATCCGTTGCGCTACAACCTGCTCTTCGAGCGCTTCCTGAACCCCGAGCGGGTGTCGATGCCCGATTTCGACATCGACTTCTGCATGCACCGCCGCGAAGAGGTGATCCACTATGTGCAGGAACGCTATGGCCGGGAAAAGGTGGCGCAGATCATCACCTTCGGCGCGCTTCTGTCCAAGGCCGCCGTCCGCGACGTGGGCCGCGTGTTGCAGATGCCCTATGGCCAGGTCGACAAGCTGTCGAAGCTGATCCCGGTCGAGGGGGTCAAGCCTGTCAGCATCGAGAAGGCGCTGGCCGACGAGCCGCGCCTGCGCGAGGCCGCCCGCGCCGAGGAGGTGGTGGACCGGCTTCTGACCTATGGCCAGCAGGTCGAGGGGTTGCTCCGCAATGCCTCGACCCATGCCGCGGGGGTGGTGATCGGGGACCGGCCGCTGGACGAGCTGGTGCCGCTCTACCAGGATCCGCGGTCCGACATGCCCGCGACCCAGTTCAACATGAAATGGGTCGAGGCGGCGGGGCTGGTGAAGTTCGACTTCCTCGGGCTGAAGACGCTGACGGTGATCCAGAATGCCATCGACCTGATCCGCGCGGCCGGGCGGGCCCTGCACGAGGGCGCGGACGGCACGCCGCTTTACCAGCCCAAGCCCGGCGCCGAGAACGATATCGGCCATATCCCGCTGGACGATCCGAAGACCTATGAGCTTTACGCCAGCGCCCGCACGGTCGCGGTGTTCCAGGTGGAAAGCTCGGGCATGATGGACGCGCTGCGCCGGATGAAGCCCACCTGCATCGAGGATATCGTGGCGCTGGTGGCGCTTTATCGCCCCGGCCCGATGGAAAACATCCCCGCCTATTGCGAGGTCAAGCACGGGCTCAGGCCGCTGGAATCGATCCATCCCTCGATCGACCACATCCTGGCGGAAACCCAGGGCATCATCGTCTACCAGGAACAGGTGATGCAGATCGCCCAGGTCATGGCGGGCTATTCGCTTGGCGGCGCTGACCTGTTGCGCCGCGCCATGGGCAAGAAGATCGCCGAGGAAATGGCCAGGGAGCGGCCCAAATTCGTCGAGGGCGCGGTGGCGAACGGCGTGCCCAGGGCCAAGGCGGGCGAGGTCTTCGACCTGCTGGAAAAGTTCGCCAATTACGGTTTCAACAAGTCGCACGCAGCGGCCTATGCGGTGGTCAGCTACCAGACCGCCTGGCTCAAGGCCAACCATCCGGTCGAGTTCATGGCCGGGGTGATGAATTGCGACATCCACCTGACCGACAAGCTGGCGATCTATGCCGAGGAAGTCCGCCGCGGGCTGGGCATCGGCATCGTGCCGCCCTGCGTGAACCGCTCGCAGGCGGGTTTTTCGGTCAACGGGGGGCGGTTGGTCTATGCGCTGGGCGCGCTCAAGAATGTCGGCGTCGAGGCGATGCGGTTGATCGTCGAGGCGCGCGGCGACCGGCCGTTTGCCACGATCTTCGATCTTGCCCGGCGGGTGGATCTCAAACGCATCGGCAAGCGGCCGCTGGAAATGCTGGCCCGCGCGGGCGCCTTCGACCAGCTTGACCCGAACCGGCGGCGGGTCTTCGAAAGCCTGGATGCGCTTTCGGCCTGGTCGGCCGCGATCCATGACCAGCGCGCCTCGGCGCAGGTGTCGCTGTTCGGCGAGGCGGGCGACGACCTGCCCGAGCCGCGGCTGGCCCCGGTTGCCGACTGGCTGCCCGCCGAGCGGCTGGCCGAGGAACACAAGGCGATCGGCTTCTACCTGTCCGGCCACCCGCTGGACGATTACATGGCGGCGCTGAAGCGCAAGTCCGTGCTCAGCCTTGCCGCCGCGCGCGAGACGGCCGAGCGCAGCGGGGGGGCGATCGTCAAGGTGGGCGTGCTGGTCTCGGGCCTGCGCGAGATGAAAAGCGCCAAGGGTACGCGCTATTTCCGAATGGACCTGTCCGACCCCACCGGCCAGCTTGCGGGCGTCGCGATGTTCCCGCGCGAAGAGGCCGATCTTGCCGCCGCGCGCAAGGTGTTCGAGACCACCGACAAGGTGGTGGCGACGCTCGAAGGCCGGTTCAGCGAGGGCCAGTTCGACCCGACGATCCGCGGCGTTCAGCCGATGGATTCCGCGATTGCCGATGCGGGCGCGGCGGGGCTGGAAATCACCATCGAGACCGCCGAGGCCGCGCAATGCGTGCGCAGCCTGCTGGACCAGTTGGGCGCAGCGCCGCGGGGCAGGGCGGGCGGGCCGATCCGGCTGCGGGTGCTGAACCTGCAACTGACGGTCGAGGGCGAGACGCAGCTGCGCGATTGCTGCCTGCGGCTGCGCGGCACCTATCCGGTGACGCCCGCGGTCAAGGGTGCGCTGAAATCGTTGCCGGGCGTGGCGCTGGTCGAGGAATTCTGATGGCCGCGCCCGGTCTGTGCGCTGGCCCTGGCCAGGGGCCTGCGCTAGAACCCCGTCAACCGACCGAGCCTGCGCGCCCATGCATTCCGAACTGATCGTCTCGACCTACAACAATCCCCGCTCCCTGGCCCTGTGCCTGGACTCGGTGGCCATGCAGCGGGTCATGCCCGATGGCATCTGCATCGCCGATGACGGATCCGGGCCCGAAACCCGGGCGGTAATCGACGCCTTCGCCGCGCGCCATCCGGATCTTGCGCTGCGCCACCTCTGGCACGAGGATCGGGGCTTCGAGAAGGCCGCGATCCTGAACAAGGCGATTGCCAGTTCCCCCGCCGAGCTGCTGGTCTTCATCGACGGCGACGTGATGATCCATCCCGATTTCGTGGCCCGACATCTGCGCCTGACCCGGCCCGGACGATTCTCGACCGGCAGCCTGATCCGGCTGGACGCCGAAGCCACGGCAAGCGTGACGCCCGAGATGGTGCGAAGCGGGCTGGTCTTCGACCGGGGATGGCTGCGCCGCAACCGGGCGATCCGCAAGTTGTCGACCTGGCTCAAGACGCGCCCCTTCCCGGTGCCGGTCATGGCGGCCCTCGACCTGGTATCGCCCGTCCGCCGGGCGCTGTGCGGGGCGAACGCCTCGGTCTGGCGCAGCGATCTTCTGGCGGTCAACGGCTATGACGAGACGATCAAATATGGCGGCGAGGACAAGCATCTTGGCGTGCGGCTGAACAATGCAGGCGTGCGCGGGCGGCATCTGCGGTTTTCTGCGCCGCTGGTTCATCTCGACCATCCCCGCGGCTATGCCGACCCGGACAGGATGCGCCGGCACAAGGCGATGATCCGCGCCGCCCGCAAGAGCGGCGAGGCACGCACCCCCAATGGCATCGTGAAGGATGGCGAAGGCGGACGGGCCGACGCCTGACGCGATCACCAATGCGGCGGTTTCTGGTCGGCCAGCGGCACCGAGCCGCCCGCCTCGAACTCGCGCCCGGCCTCGCGGTCCAGCAACATGTCCACCTGTCGGCGCAAGAGGTCGATCTCGCGTCCGCGCCGGGCCAGTTCGTCGGACAGGTCCTCGACCTCGCGGATCAGTTGCGCGATCCGTTCTTCCAGTGCCCATCCCTCGGCCATGCCTGTCCTCCAGCGCCACCTTGCCCCGCCGCCCCCCATCCGCTAGACCCCGCGCGACAGCGCAAGGGACGGGCGAGACAGCCATGGCCAAGGATACCAAAACCCGGCGCCCAAGGGCCGAAACGCCCAAGGGCTTTCGCGACTATTTCGGCGCGGACGTGACCGAGCGCAAGGCGATGCTGGACAGGATCGCCGCGGTCTATCACCGCTACGGCTTCGATCCGCTGGAAACCTCGGCGGTCGAAACGCTGGACGCGCTGGGCAAGTACCTGCCCGATGTCGACCGCCCCAATGCCGGTGTCTTCGGCTGGCAGGAGGAGGATGGCGACTGGCTGGCGCTGCGCTATGACCTGACAGCACCCTTGGCCCGCGTCGCCGCGCAGTATCGCAACGACTTGCCCATGCCCTACCGCCGCTACGCGATGGGCCCGGTCTGGCGCAACGAGAAGCCGGGGCCGGGCCGGTTCCGCCAGTTCTATCAATGCGATGCCGACACGGTGGGGGCGGCCTCGGTCGCCGCAGATGCCGAGATCTGCGCCATGCTGGCCGACGCGCTGGAGGCCGTGGGGATCGAGCGCGGCGACTACATCGTGCGGGTGAACAACCGCAAGGTCCTGAACGGTGTGATGGAGGTTGCAGGCATCCTCGACCCCGCCGACCCCGGGAAACACGAGCACGAACGCGGCATCGTGCTCCGCGCCATCGACAAGCTGGACCGGCTGGGAGAGGAGGGGGTTCGGGCGCTTCTGGGTGAGGGGCGGAAGGACGAGTCCGGGGATTTCACCAAGGGCGCGGGGCTGTCGGACGAGCAGGCCGAGGTGGTGATGGGGTTTGTTTCCGCTTCGAAGGCCGTTGATAAAAGACTGGTGGATACGTTGGCCGCCTACCCTTCGCAGCCTCCGGCTATTGTAAGGCACATTCAAGCAGTCCAAGACGCTGGTAACGACCATGCAAGACGCAAATTGGCGCTGCCCATCGAAGCCATGGAAGCCAGGAACCGTGTTACGACAAAGTATCTCAAGGATTTGGTCGGTTCCTCGGTGATTGGCGCCGATGGGGTTGACGAGCTTGAAGCAATCTCGAACCTGCTGCAAGCCCAAGGCTACAGCCCCGACCGCATCGTGATCGACCCCTCCGTGGTCCGCGGCCTCGGCTACTATACCGGCCCGGTCTTCGAGGCCGAGCTGACCTTCGAGATCCTCGACGAAAAGGGCCGTCCGCGGCAATTCGGCTCGGTCGCGGGAGGCGGGCGGTACGATGGCCTCGTGGAACGCTTCACCGGGCAGAAGGTGCCCGCGACGGGGGTTTCCATCGGCGTCGACCGGCTGCTGGCTGCGCTGCGGGCCAGGGGACGGGCGGGGCAGACCATGCAGGGTCCCGTCATCGTCACCGTGATGGATCGCGACCGGATGGCCGATTACCAGGTGATGGTGGGCGAGTTGCGCGCCGCCGGCATCCGCGCCGAGGTCTATCTGGGCAACCCCAGGAATTTCGGCAACCAGTTGAAATATGCCGACAGGCGCGGCTCGCCCGTGGCCATCATCCAGGGCGGCGACGAGGCCGCGCGCGATGTCGTCCAGATCAAGGATCTGGTGCTGGGCGCGAAGATCGCTGAAAGGGCCAGCCTCGAGGAATGGAAATCCCAGCCCGCCCAGTTCGAGGCCCCGCGCGCCGAGCTGGTGGCGCAGGTGAAAAGGCTGCTGGCCCAGAACGGGGACTGAGCGATGGCGTCCAAGGCCGAGATCCTGGCACAGGCCGAACGGCTGCACGCCTTTTTCCGCAATGCGGGCGCGGAGCCTGTGCAGGCCGCGATCCTGCAACCGGCCGACGCGCTGCTGGACCTTTATGGCGAGGATATCCGCGCGCGCGCCTATGTCACCGCCGATGCGGCGCGGGGCGAACAGATGCTGCGGCCCGATTTCACGGTGCCGGTGGTGCAGATGCACATGCAGGCGGGCGGCGATCCGGCGCGCTACACTTATTGCGGCGAGGTGTTCCGGAGGCAGGAACGCGACCCGGACCGGCCCAACGAATATATCCAGGTGGGCTATGAACTTTTCGGCGGCGAAAACCCGGCCGAGGCCGATGCCGAGGTCTTCGCGCTGTTCTCCGAGGTGCTCTCGCCGCTGGGCCTGCGTGCGGCGACCGGCGATATCGGGCTCTTGCTGGCCGCCATCGGGGGGCTGTCGACCACACCCGAGCGCAAGGCGGCGCTGCGCCGCCACGTCTGGCGCCCGCGCCGGTTCCGCGCGCTGCTTGACCGGTTCGGCGGCCGCGCGCCCGCCCTCGAGGCGCGCAAACGGCTTCTGGCCGAGGTCGAGGCAAGGGGGGTCGCGGCGGTTCTGGATGCGGCCGGACCCGAGATCGGCCTGCGCTCGCGCGCGGATGTGGCCGCGCGCCTTGAAACGCTGGTGCAGGATGCGGCCGAGCCGCCCATCGCGGCGGCCGAGGTGGAGTTGCTGGACGACATGCTGTCGATCCGCGAAACCTGCCCGAACGCGCTGGCGCATCTGCGCGACATCGCCGTGGACCTGCCCGCCATCGCGCCCGCGCTCGACCTGCTGGAAGCGCGGCTCGAGGCGCTGGCAGGGCAGGGGATCGACGTGGACATGCTGGATTTCGAGGCCAGCTATGGCCGCACCACGATGGAATATTACGACGGCTTCGTCTTCGGCTTCTACGCCGAAACCCGGCCCGACCTGCCGCCCGTGGCCTCGGGCGGGCGCTATGACGCGCTGACCCGCATCCTGGGCCAGGGCCGCGCGGTGCCCGCGGCGGGCGGCGTGATCCGGCCCGAACTGGTGCTGGCCCTGACACGGGAGGGCGGGCAATGACGCTGAAGCTGGGCGTGCCGTCCAAGGGGCGGCTGATGGACAAGACCTTCGACTGGTTCGCGGGCCATGGGGTGAACATCCGCCGCACCGGGTCCGAACGCGAATATTCCGGCGCGGTCGAGGGCATCGCGGGGATGGAACTGGTGCTTCTGTCCGCGGGCGAGATCCCGCGCGAGCTGGCAGCGGGGCGGATCCATCTGGGCGTGACGGGGTCGGATCTGGTGCAGGAGCGGATCGCCGACTGGGAAACGCGCGTAGTCGCGCTGGAGCCGATGGGCTTTGGTTATGCCGATCTGGTGATCGCGGTGCCGCGCTGCTGGGCGGATGTCGACACGCTGGACGATCTGGACGCGGCCGCGGCGGCGTTCCGGGCGGCGCATGGGCACCGGCTGCGCATCGCGACCAAGTATCACCGGCTGGTGCGCGACTTCCTGCGCGAGGCGGGCGTTGCCGATTACCAGCTTGTCGACAGCCAGGGCGCGACCGAAGGCACGGTCAAGAACCTGACCGCCGAGGCGATCGCCGACATCACCTCGACCGGCGAGACGCTGCGCGCGAACCACCTGAAAATCCTGTCCGACGGGCTGATCCACCGCAGCCAGGCGACGCTGTTCAAGGCGCGCGCGGCGAATTGGGACGGGGCGGCGCATGACAACTTCCGCGCGCTGGGCGCACGTCTGGGGCTTGGCGGCTGAGGCGTGCGCGCCCTCAGCGCACCCCGATCTCGGCCAGTGCCGCCATCAGCCCGGGCGGCAGGCTGTCCTCATGCGCGCGGGCGCCGGACAGGTCGCGCGGCGCCTCGCGCGGGTCGAGATAGCGCCAGCCCTGGAACGGCCGGCGCGGCGCGGCCTCGGTCCGGATGACCTGTGCGTCCAGCACGATGGCGCAGCGCGCGATCCCGTCCGCCCCGGTCACCGGGTCCAGCCGCAGCACCCGCTGCCGTGCCAGGATCACCCCCTTGAACACCCAGTAAAGCGAGCCGCCCGCCAGCACCTCGTCGGCGCGCTTCGGCCACATCCGCGTGACGTGGCGCGGCAACCCGTCAGGCCCGAGGGCACGCGGATTTTGCTGCCATTCCAGCAGATCCTCGACCCGCTCGGCGCCCACGCAGAGCTTCACCAGATTGACATGGGCCGCCGCCATCTTGCCCCCAGATTCTGTTGATGAACGCCAAGCCTAGGCTAATTGTTGCGGAGTTCAAGGCGGACCCGTATTGTGGAAGGCCCGCCGACTTTCCGAGGATTGCCCAGATGACCCGCTTCTCCGCCCCCATCGCCGAACAGATCTGGGACATGAAATACCGACTCAAGGCGGCCGACGGCACGCCCGTCGATCTGACGGTCGAGGATACCTGGCGGCGCATCGCCCGCGCGCTGGCTGCCCCCGAGGCGGATCCCGCGCTCTGGGAAGACCGGTTCTATGCCGCGCTCGAGGATTTCCGCTTCCTGCCCGCGGGCCGGATCACGGCGGGGGCGGGCACCGGGCGGTCGGTGACGCTGTTCAACTGCTTCGTGATGGGCACGATCCCCGATTCCATGGCGGGCATCTTCGACATGCTCAAGGAGGCCGCGCTGACCATGCAGCAGGGCGGGGGCATCGGCTACGACTTCTCGACGATCCGGCCGCGCGGCGCCGATGTGCTGGGGGTGGCGGCGGATGCCTCGGGGCCATTGTCCTTCATGGATGTCTGGGACGCGATGTGCCGCACGATCATGTCGGCGGGGTCGCGCCGCGGCGCGATGATGGCGACGATGCGCTGCGATCACCCCGATATCGAGGCCTTCATCACCGCCAAACAGGATCCCGCTAGGCTGCGCAACTTCAATCTCAGCGTGCTGGTGACGGATGCATTCATGGCGGCGGTCAAGGACGACAAGCCGTGGGAGCTGCATTTCGGCGGCAAGGTCTATCACACTATCGAGGCGCGCGACCTGTGGAACAGGATCATGCGCGCGACCTATGATTACGCCGAGCCGGGCGTGATCTTCATCGACCGCATCAACGCGATGAACAACCTTGCCTATTGCGAGACCATCGCCGCCACCAATCCCTGCGGCGAACAGCCCCTGCCGCCCTATGGCGCCTGCCTTCTGGGCTCGATCAACCTTGCCCGGCTGGTGCGCGAGCCCTTCGAGTCACTGGCGGAACTCGACGAGGACGCGCTGGACGATCTGGTGGCGACCGCCGTGCGGATGATGGACAACGTGGTGGATGTCAGCCGCTTTGCCCTGCCGCAGCAAGAGGCCGAGGCGCGCGCCAAACGGCGGATCGGGCTGGGGGTGACGGGTCTGGCGGACGCCCTTCTGATGGTGGGCCTGCGCTATGGATCCGAGGAAGCGGCGCGTCAGACCGAACGCTGGTTGCACCGCATCGCCCGCGCCGCCTACCTGGCGTCGGTGCAATTGGCGCGGGAAAAGGGGGCGTTTCCCCTGTTCGACGCCGACAAGTACCTGGCCAGCGGTGCATTGGCCCATATGGACGCGGATGTGCGCGCCGCCATCGCCGAGCATGGCATCCGCAACGCGCTCCTGACCTCGATCGCGCCCACCGGAACGATCAGCCTTTACGCGGGCAACGTGTCCTCGGGGATCGAGCCGGTCTTTGCCTATGCCTATACCCGCAAGGTGCTGCAACGCGACGGCTCGCGCACCGAGGAGGAGGTGGTGGATCACGCCGTCCGCCTCTGGCGCGAGAAGTTCGGCGACGCGCCGCTGCCCGACTATTTCGTGGACGCCCAGACGCTGAGCCCGGCCGAACATGTCCGGATGCAGGCCGCCGCGCAGAAATGGGTGGATTCCTCGATCTCGAAGACCATCAACTGCCCCGTCGATATCAGCTTCGAGGCGTTCGAGGACGTCTACATGCAGGCCTATGAAACGGGCTGCAAGGGCTGCACCACCTATCGGCCGAACGAGGTGACGGGCTCGGTGCTGACGGTCGCGGAAAGCTCCGAGAAACGGCCCGAGGCCGAAACCGGCGCCGATGTGGTCTATCTGTCCGACCCGCTCGACCGCCCGCAGGCGCTGGAGGGCAGCACCTACAAGCTGAAATGGCCCGACAGCGAGCATGCGATCTACATCACCATCAACGACATCGTGATGGCCGGGCGCAGGCGCCCCTTCGAGGTGTTCATCAACTCGAAGAACATGGAGCATTTCGCCTGGACCGTGGCGCTGACCCGGATGATCTCGGCGGTGTTCCGGCGCGGCGGCGACGTGTCCTTCGTGGTCGAGGAACTGAAGGCCGTGTTCGACCCGCGCGGCGGCGCCTGGATGCAGGGCAAGTACATCCCCTCGATCCTGGCGGCGATCGGCGGCGTGATCGAGCGGCACATGGTCTCGATCGGCTTCATCGATGGCGAAGGCATGGGCCTGAAATCCGACCCCCGCTATCAGGCGATGGCGGTCGGAGACACCCCCCGCGGCCCCGCCTGCCCGTCCTGCGGCGCCTACGAGATGCGTATGGTCGAGGGCTGCATGACCTGCATGAATTGCGGTCACTCGAAGTGCAGCTGACGTCGCGGGCGACCAGTTTTGTTGTTTTGATTACATGCGTAAAGCTTCCATTTTGGGCGGCATTGTTGCAGAAAGGCGGCCTTCGACGTGAGGGCCTCTTTCCCCTTCAGGTTCAGGCCACGCGAACGATCTCGGCGGTGCCGAGAGCATTGAAGCGGTTGATGAGTGCGACGCGGATGTGGATTTCGGCGGTTTGGCGGTCGGGGGTGAGCCATTGGAG
>NZ_DSDD01000020.1:0-12336 GCF_011048875.1 Rhodovulum sp. | reverse complement strand
GCCTCGGCCTCGTCCGCCTCGAACAGAAGCGGCGCCCTGGCCCTGCGGACTTCGCGGCCCGCCGCGCTTACCCTTGCGTCCCGCTCTCGCTGCTGTTCCAACCGTTCCCGCTCCTGCCGTTCCCGTTCAATCCGCGCGCGTTCCAGCCGCTCGGCCTCGGCCCGTTCGCGCTCGACGCGCTCTCGTTCCAAACGCTCGGCCTGCGCACGCGCCCGCTCGGCCTTCTCGCGCTCGACACGCTCGCGTTCGGCCCGCTCGGCCTCCACCCGGGCAAGTTCCAGCCGCTCGGCTTCGGCCCGTTGCCGTTCCTGCTCGACCCGCTCGCGCTCGCGCCGCTCCCGATCCAACCGCACGCGCTCCAGCCGGTCCCGCTCGGCGCGCTCCCTCTCCAGCCGTTCGACCTGCGCGCGCTCCCGCTCGATCCGGGCCTGTTCCGCCCTTGCCTCGGCCAGCGCTTGCCGTTCCGCCCGCTCCCGCTCGGCCCGCTTCGCTGCCGCGGCCGGATCGGGCTGCCCCTCCGGCCCCGCGCCGGACTTGTCCCCCTCGCCTTCGAGGTCGAAAAGCACCGGGCGACGGGTCATCTCAGCCGATCCCCCAGCAGAAACTCGGCCGCCTTGTCCAGCCGGATATGGGGCGGCCCCTCGCCCGGGCGCAAGGTCAGCCGCGCGGGCGCAAAGCGCATCACCTCGTATTCGGCGTCCAGCCACGCCTCGGCCCCGTCCCGCGCCGCCTCCAGCAGCTGGCCCGGATCCTCGGGCAACTCGCCGGGATAAAGCGCCGCCTCGCGCCCGGTGTCCAACAAGGTCCCGCGCACGCAGTCATAGCTTTCGCCGCCACGGCTGCGGGTCTCCTCCACCGTGGCGCGCAGCGCGGCGATCGCCATGGCGGCAGTCTCGGCACCCGCGAAATCGGCGCGGCGGCGGGCGTCGCGCATCAGCGCCTGAATGATCGCGGTCAGCCGGGGATGCTGGGTGTGATGCAGATGATCGGCCTTGGTCGCGGCGAACAGGATCTTCTCGACCCGCCGCCCCAGCAGCAACTGGCTCAGCCAGGCATTGCGGCCCGGCCGGAACGCACCCAGGATCTCGGTCATCGCGCGGCGCAGATCCTCGACCGCGCGCGGACCCGCATGGATCGCGCCCAGCGCGTCCACCAGCACCACCTGCCGGTCGATCCGCGAGAAATGCTCGCGGAAGAACGGCTTGACCACTTCGGCCTTGTAGGCGTCGTAGCGGCGCTCCATCTCGCGCCACAGGCTGCCGCGCGGCGTCGCGGCGCCGGGTTCGGGCAAGGGCGCAAAGGTCAGCACGGGCGAGCCCGCCAACTCGCCCGGCAACAGGAACCGGCCCGGCGTGCAATCGGAAAACCCCGCCTCACGCGCCGCCTGCAACGCATCGGTAAAGGCCGCAGCCAGCCCCTGGGCCTGGACCTCGTCGAACTTCCCGCCCGGATCGGCCAGGGCAAGCGCCGCGGCAAAGGCCACGCCCCCCGGCCGCTCGCGCATCCGCGCCAGCGTGTCGGCCGACCACTCGGCATAGCCGCGTTCCATCAGCGCCAGATCCAGCAGCCACTCGCCAGGATAATCCACGATGTCCAGATGCACCGTCCGCGGCCCCGTCACTGCACCCAGAAGCCCGCCGATCCCGCCCGGACGGACCTTCATCGACAGCCGCAACTCGGAGACCGCGCGGGTCGACTCGGGCCAATGCGGATCGGTCCCGGTCAGCGCGGCCAGATGCGTCTCGTAGTCGAAACGCGGCACGGTATTGTCGGGCTGGGGCTGCAGATAGGCGGCCGAGATCGCCCCCGAGGCGGCGGCACGCAATTGCGGCATCCGCCCCCGCTCCATCAGGTTCGCCACCAGCGAGGTGATGAAGACGGTCTTTCCCGCCCGCGACAACCCCGTCACGCCCAGCCGGATCACCGGCTCCAGGAAGGTCTCGGACATCGAGGCGGCAATCCCCTCCACCCCGCGCGTCACCCCGTCGGCAATATCGCCAATGCGCAAGCTTGCTCCTTTCACGGCTCCGGCCAAGGTAAGCCCGACGCCCCGCCCGCGCCAGCCCCGGGATAGGCGATTGCCAGGGAAGGATTGTCGCGGTAACGACCGGTGATGCCCCGCTACGCACTGAAGATCGAATATGACGGCACGCCGTTTTCCGGCTGGCAACGCCAGGCCGACCGCCCCTCGGTGCAAGGCGCCATCGAGGCGGCGCTCGCCCGTCTCGAACCCGGCCTGCCCGCCATCGCCGCCGCCGGGCGCACCGATGCCGGCGTGCACGCGCTGGGCCAGGTCGCCCATTGCGAGTTGCGCAAGGACTGGGACCCGTTCCGACTGGCCCAGGCGCTGAACCACCACCTGCGCCCCGCGCCCGTTGCCGTGCTGGATTGCGCGCGGGTGGGCGATGAGTTCCACGCCCGCTTCTCGGCGCTCGAACGGCGCTACCTCTTTCGCCTTGTCGCCCGCCGCGCCCCGATGACGCTCGAGCGCGCACGGGTCTGGCAGGTGCCCCACCCGCTCGCACTCGCCCCGATGCAGCAGGCCGCGCAGCACCTGATCGGGCGGCACGATTTCACCACCTTCCGTGCCGCGCTCTGCCAGGCGAAATCGCCGATCAAGACGCTCGATGCGCTTGAGATCGAGGAACTGGCGAAGCCGGACGGACAGGAATTCCGCTTCCACCTGCGCGCCCGCAGCTTCCTGCACAACCAGGTGCGCAGCATCGTGGGCACGCTGGAACGCGTCGGCGCGGGGGCCTGGCCGCCCGGGCGTGTCCGCGCCGCCCTCGAGGCCCGCGACCGCGCCGCCTGCGGCCCGGTCTGCCCACCCTCGGGGCTCTTCCTCGCCGCGGTGGCCTACGACCCCGACCCCTTCGGCAACCCGACGCGACCGACATCGGATATTTGACGCCAGAAGAAGGACAGGATCAGGCCCACCCGTCTTCTGGCCCTTCTTCTGGCCTCAAATATCCCCGCCGGAGGCACCGCGCGCGCCAGCGCGCGGCCACGCCCAACCGCGGACAAGCGGGGCGCGCAGCGCGCCCCGCGCGGGCCGGGGGCGGGAGGGCTAGCTCACCACGTCGGGTCCGCTGCGGCCGGTGCGCGCGGTGATTCCCGCGATCTCGTCGGCGGCGGCGATGACCGGCGCCAGCACCTCGGATACCGGCAGGTCCAGCCGCCCGGGCGCGTCGACATACTCCTCCAGATAGACCCTCAGCGTCGCGCCCTCGGTCCCGGTGCCCGACAGCCGAAAGACGATCCGCGCGCCGCCCTCGAGCCCGATCCGCAGCCCCTGCCCCTCGGACCGGCTGCCATCGACGGGATCGTCATAGGCGAACTCGTCTGCCACCACGATCCGCCGCCCTGCGGCCTGCGTCCCGACAAGCCCGGGCAGGCGGGCGCGCAGATCGTCCAGCATCGCCCCGGCAAGCCCCGCATCCAGCGCCTCGTAATCGTGGCGGGCGTAGTAGTTGCGGCCGAACTCCCGCCAATGCGCGCGCAGCATGTCCGCCACCGAAGCCCCTGTCTCGGCCAGGATGTTCAGCCACAGAAGCACTGCCCAAAGCCCGTCCTTCTCGCGCACATGGTCCGATCCGGTCCCGGCACTTTCCTCGCCGCACAGCGTCACCCGGCCGGCATCCAGCAGGCTGCCGAAGAACTTCCACCCCGTCGGCGTCTCGTAAAGGGCAAGGCCGCGCGCCGCCGCGACCCGGTCGACCGCGGCCGAGGTCGGCATCGAGCGCGCCACGCCTGCCAGCCCCCGCGCATAGCCCGGCGCCAGATGCGCATTCGCGGCCAGCACCGCCAGGCTGTCGGAGGGCGTGACCACGATGCCGCGGCCCAGGATCATGTTCCGGTCGCCATCCCCGTCCGAGGCCGCGGCGAAATCGGGCGCATCCGGCCCCATCACCAGGTCGACCAGGTCCTTCGCCCAGATCGGGTTCGGGTCGGGATGCCCGCCACCGAAATCGGGGCTGGGGACTGCATTGACCACGCTGCCCTCGGGCGCGCCCAGCATGTCCTGAAGGATCGCCCTGGCGTAAGGCCCCGTGACCGCATGCATCGCGTCGAACCGGATCGTGAAGCCGCCCGCGATCAGCCGCGCGATGGCGCCGAAATCGAACAGCCGCGCCATCAGCGCCGCGTAATCGGCAACCGGGTCGACGATTTCCACCACCATGTCGCCCAGCCGTGTGGCGCCAAGCTGCGACAGGTCCACATCCTGCGCCTCGAGGATGGCATAGCTCTCCAGCCGCCCGGTCGCCTCGAAAATGCGCGCGCCCAGCTCTTCGGACGCGGGGCCGCCATTGGGGCCGTTGAACTTGACCCCGAAATCCTCCTCCGGACCGCCGGGATTGTGGCTGGCCGACAGGATGATGCCGCCATCCGTCCCGCGCTGGCGGATCAGGTTCGAGGCCGCGGGGGTGGACAGCAGCGCGTTCTGCCCCACGATCACCCGCGCCGCGCCGCCCGCCGCCGCCATGCGCAGGATCACCTGCGCCGCGCGGTCGTTGAAATAGCGCCCGTCGCCGCCCAGCACGAGGGTCTTGCCCTGCACCCCGCCGATCGCGTTCCAGACCGCCTGGACGAAATTCTCCAGGTAATGCGGCCCCATGAAGATGCGGGTCTTCTTGCGCAGCCCCGATGTGCCGGGTTTCTGCCCCTCGATCGGCCGGGTCTGGATCGTCCGTTTCTGCATGCCTGTCGGTCCCCTCCTGCCCGGCCACCCGCACGGGCAGGCACGAGCATAGCGCCGCCGCCCCGGACCACAACCCACGCAGCCGTGACGGCCCCGCCCGGCCGCATGGCGTTGCCAAACCGGGCCGAAACGGGTGATTGATGCGCCCGGCGCCCTGGATTGGGCGCCAGGGGATCCGCCGCGAAGGAGGCCGGGCCGCCATGAGGCTGACCGTAAACGGAACCGAGCACGAGGTTGATGTCGAACCCGAGATGCCGCTTCTGTGGGTGCTGCGCGATGTGCTGGGCCTGACGGGCACGAAATACGGCTGCGGCATCGGCCAGTGCGGCGCCTGCACCGTGCATCTGGGCGGGCGCGCGGTGCAGTCCTGCCAGATCGCGGCGGGCGATGTCGATGGCCCCGTGACCACCATCGAGGGGCTGGGCACGCCCGAGGCGCCGCATCCCGTTCAGGCCGCCTGGATCGAAACCCAGGTCGCGCAATGCGGCTATTGCCAGTCGGGCCAGATCATGGCCGCCGCCGCCCTTCTGGCCGAGACGCCCCAGCCCGACGCGGCGCAGATCGACGCCGCGCTCGACACCAATCTCTGCCGCTGCGGCACCTATCCGCGGATCCGCGCAGCGGTGCAGCTGGCCGCCGACAAGCTTCGGGAGGGCTGAGCCATGACAGGCATGGGCAAGATCGCGCGGCGAGGCTTCCTGATCGGGGCGGCGACGGTGGCGGGAGGCCTTGCGCTGGGCGTCTATTCGCTGCGCCAGCCCTATTCGAGTCCGCTGTCCAAGGACCTGCCGCCGGGCATGGCGGCGCTGACGCCCTATGTGGTGATCGACCAGACCGGGGTCACGCTGATCACCCCGCGCGCCGAGATGGGCCAGGGCGCGATCTCGATCCAGGCCGCGCTGCTTGCCGAGGAACTGGATTACCCGCTCGCGGCGGTGCGCACCGATCCCGGTATCCCCGCCCCGGCCTATTACAATGCCCGCATCGTTGCCGAGGGGCTGCCTTTCGCCGCAACCGATACCGGCTGGCTGGCCGAGACCGCGCGCGAGACCGGCGCGATGGTCGGCAAGCTGATGTCGCTTCAGATCACCGGCGGCTCGACCACCGTGCCCGACGCCTATGACCGGCTGCGCATGGCCGGCGCCACGGCGCGCGCGATGCTGGTCACCGCCGCCGCCCGGCGGCTGGGCCTGGACGAGGCCGCGCTGCGCACCGAGGCGGGCGCCGTGATCGCGCCCGACGGCACGCGGCTGTCCTATGTCGAGCTTGCCCCCGCCGCGAGCAGGCTGCTGGAACCGCGCAAGGTCACGCTCAAGGACCCCTCCGACTGGCGGATCCTGGGCAAGCCGATGCAGCGGCTCGACATCGTGGCCAAATCGACCGGCACCGCGCGCTACGGCATCGACCAGACCGCGCCGGGGATGCTGTTTGCCACGGTGCGCACCAATCCCGCACGCGGCGGCGGCGTGCTGCATGTCGATGCCAGCCGGGCCGAGGCGATGCGCGGGGTGGTCAAGGTCATGCGCCTCCCCGACGGCATCGGCGTGCTGGCCGACAACACCTGGCGCGCCTTTCAGGCCGCGAAGGCGGTCGAGATCGAATGGGGTCCCGCTCCCTCGCCCGCGAATACCGAGGCGCTGTTCGACAGCATCGCGGGCGCGTTCGAGACGCGGCGCGACAGCCGCCTGAAGAACGAGGGCGACGTCGAGGCCGCGCTGGCGGGCGGCGCGGATGTCGAGGCCGAATACCGCGTGCCCTTCCTCGCCCATGCGCCGCTGGAACCGATGACCGCCTTCGCCTGGTTCCGCAACGGCATGCTGGAATTGCGGGCGGGCACCCAGATCCCGCGCTTCGTGATCGACACCGCACGGCGTCTTTCGGGGCTGCACGAGGATCTGGTCGGGCTTTACGCGCTGCCGATGGGCGGCAGTTTCGGCCGCCGGCTGGAGAATGATTTCATCGACCAGGCGGTGCGCCTCGCCCGGGCGGCCGAAGGACGGCCCGTAAGGCTGACATGGTCGCGCGAAGAGGACATGGCCCGCGATTTCCCCCGCCCGGCCGCCATCGCGCGCGGCCGCGGCCGGGTCGAGGGCGGGCAGGTCGCGGCGCTCGATCTGGCGATCGCCGCGCCCTCGGTCTCGGCCTCGCAGATGGGGCGGCTGGGGGTGCCGACGATGGGCCCCGACACCGCTATCGTCGCGGGCGCCTGGGACCAGCCCTTCGCGATCCCGTCCTGTCGCGTGACGGGCCATCGCGCGCCCGAAACGGTGCCGGTCGGTTCCTGGCGCTCGGTCGGGGCCTCGGCCAATGCCTTCTTCCATGAAAGCCTCATGGACGAGCTGATCCACGCGGCGGGCGCCGACCCGCTGGAAGAACGGTTGCGGCTTTGCACCCACGCGCCCTCCGCCCGGGTGCTGGAGGCGGTGGGCCAGCTATCGGGATGGGGCACAGATCCGGGACCGGGGCGCGGACGGGGCCTGGCTTTCTGCCTGTCCTTCGGCGTGCCCTGCGCCGAGGTGGTCGAGGTGACCGCGACCGCGGAGGGTATCCGCATCGACCGGGTCCTTGCCGTGGCGGAGGTCGGCCGGGTGCTGGACCCGGTGAATATCGAGAACCAGATCCAGGGCGGTGTGATCTGGGGGCTAGGCCACGCGATCTGGGGCGAACTGACCCATGCCGAGGGCCGGGTCGAGCAGGCGAATTTCGACAGCTACCGCGCGATGCGGATCGGCGAATGCCCCGAGATCGTCGTGCAGGCACTAGGCAGCGGCGGGCCAGTGCGCGGGATCGGCGAGCCCCCCGTGCCGCCCGCCGCCCCGGCCCTGGCGAACGCGATCTTCGCAGCGACGGGCCAGCGGATACGCAGCCTGCCGCTGGCCCGGTCGGTGCGCTTCGTCTGAGCGGGCGGGGGGGGGGCGCTGCCCCCCGTCCTTGCGGACTCCCCCCGGGATATTTCCGGCCAGAAGAAGGACGGATCAGGGGGCGGCGACCGCCTGCTGGCGCTGCTGGCCCAGCCCCTCGACGCGCATTTCCATCACGTCGCCGGGGCGCAGGAAGCGCGGCGGCTTCATTCCCATTCCCACGCCCGCAGGCGTGCCGGTGGCGATCAGGTCACCCGGCACCAGCCGCATGAAGCGGCTCATGTAGCTGATGATCCGGCGCACCGAAAAGATCATGTCCGAGGTGTCGCTGTCCTGCACCCGTTCCCCGTTCAGATCGAGCGAGAGAGCCAGCGCCTGGGGATCGGGCACCTCGTCGGCGCTCACCAGCCAGGGGCCGATGGGGCCGAAGCTGGGGGCCGACTTGCCCTTGATCCACTGGCCGCCGCGTTCAAGCTGGAAGGCGCGTTCCGACACGTCATTGACCACGCAATAGCCCGCCACATGGGCCAGCGCGTCGGCTTCGGAGACATTCTCAGCCGCACGCCCGATCACCACGCCCAGTTCCACCTCCCAGTCGGTCTTTTCGGACCCGCGCGGGATCACGACCGGATCGAAGGGGCCGGACAGGCAGGAGCTGGCCTTGGTGAACAGGATCGCCTCGGCCGGCGGTTTCGAGCCGGTTTCTGCGGCGTGTCTGGCGTAGTTCAGCCCGATCGCGTGGAAGTTCGGCACCGCGGCGAGGCAGGCGCCGATCCGGGCGCCCGGTGCGATCAGCGGCAGCGTGGACAGATCGAGCGCGCGGATCGCCTCGAGCGCCTCGAGCGACACGCCCGGCCCGGCGAAATCGGGGACGCGGCCCGCGAGGTCGCGCATCCCGCCCCCGGCATCCAGGATCGCCGGTTTCTCCTGGCCCGCGGGGCCCACCCTCAACAGCTTCATGCGTCCCTCCCCTGTCATGTGCCGCAGCGCCGGCGGGTTGCGTCAGCCATACCGGGCGGGCGGCGCCTGTCGAGGGTGCAGCGCCGATGCAAACGGCCCCTCGGGTCGCGCGGGGCCGGCAGGCAGGATCCGGAGGGCGCGTCAGGAGGTAGCCCGGGCCTTCTCGATATCCTTCTTGATCTTCAGCGCCTTGCTGGACAGTTCGTCCTCGCGCGCCTTGGCCAGGAAGGCGTCCAGCCCGCCGCGGTGATCGACCGAGCGCAGCGCCGCAGCCGAGATGCGCAGCTTGAACGAGCGACCCAGCGCATCCGACAGCAGCGTGACATCGTTCAGGTTCGGCAGGAAGCGCCGCTTGGTCTTGTTGTTGGCGTGGCTGACATTGTTGCCGACCATCGGCCCTTTACCGGTCAGTTCGCAGACGCGCGACATGGGGTTCTTCCTCGTCTCGAATAGCAGGGGGCGCCGCAGGGGCAGCGCCGCGAATTCCGTCGGCGTGCATTACGGGCAATCCCGGGGGGCGTCAAGCGATTCATGGGGAATAGGGGTCAATGGCATGCATGGCGCGCCACGAAGCGCCTGAGGATCGTTTCGGGCAGGCGCACATCCTCGGCCCGGCACATCGCCACCAGGTCATCGGCGGTTTCGGGCGGGAAATAGCCGCGGTCGCGGTAGATGCGGATGCGCAGCTCGAACCCCGCGCTGTCGGCCTCGGGGTGGAACTGCGTGGCATAGACGTTCGCCCCGTAGCGGATCATCTGGAACGGGCACGGGTCCGAGGCCAGCAGATGCACGCAGCCCGGCGGCAGCGCCTGCACCGCCTCCTTGTGGCCGACAAAGGCGCGGAAGCTGTCGGGCAGGCCCGCCAGCAGCGGATCAAGGCGCCCCTCTTCGGTCAGATGGCAGGTGGTGGCGCCGACGGGTTCGGAATAGCGCCGCTTCGACACCTCGGCGCCCAGGTGATGGGCGAGGATACCGATACCGTAGCAGCAGCCCAGATAGGGGATGTCGCGCGCGGTGATCTCGGGCATCAGCCCCATGACCGCGGCCTCGATCCGCCGCTCGACGGGCGATTTCGCCGCCTCCGGGTCCGAGACGCAGCCCGGCCCGCCGCCCACGATCACGCCCGAACAGGCGTCAAGCTCCAGCCCCGCGGGCAGCGGTTCGGCATCCAGCCGGATGCGCCGCACCTGATCGGGGGACAGCCCGCCCTTGGCCAGGATCGCGGCGAACTCGTCATCCGCCGCCTCGGTCTCGGGGCGCAGTTGCAGCACCAGAAAGGGCTTCACGGCGCGGCCCCCAGCGCGGTCAGCATCTCGGCGGTGGCCCGTTCCACGCTGGTCTCGCCCGCCGCCACCTGCGCGCCCAGCGCCGCCATCCGCGCCCGCATCGCGGGATCGTGGTCAAGCTGCGCCAGAAGCCCGCGCCGGACCTCCTCGGCGAACCAGTAGCGCGCCTGTTCGGCCCGCCGCGCCTCGAAATGCCCGGTTTCGCGCCGCCATTGGGCCAGCGCCTGCATCTCGGCCCAGGCATCCGACAGCCCCGCCTCCTGCAATGCAGAGACGCAGATCGCCTTGGGGAAATCGGGCGGATCCTGCGGGCGGCGGCGCAACAGCCGCAGCGCGCCCGCGTAATCGGACCGCGTGCGTTCCGCCGCCGGTTTCAGGTCGCCATCGGCCTTGTTCACCAGGATCAGGTCGGCCATCTCCATGATGCCGCGCTTGACGCCCTGCAATTCGTCGCCGCCCGCGGGCGCCATCAGCAGGATGAACAGATCCGTCATCTCGGCGACCATGGTTTCGGACTGGCCCACGCCCACCGTCTCGATCAGCACGATGTCGAAGCCCGCCGCCTCGCACAGGCTCACCACCTCGCGCGTACGCCGCGCCACGCCGCCCAGTGCCGACTGGCTGGGCGAGGGGCGGATGAAGGCGTTGGGGTCGCGGCTCAGCCGCTCCATCCGGGTCTTGTCGCCCAGGATCGAGCCGCCCGACCGCGCCGAGGACGGGTCGACCACCAGCACAGAGACCTTGTGCCCCTGCCCGGTCAGCATCATGCCGAAGCTCTCGACAAAGGTGGACTTGCCCACTCCCGGCGTGCCCGACAGCCCGATGCGCAGCGCCTGCCCCGGCGCATCGGCCAACAGGTCCAGCAAGGCCCGCGCGGCGGCCCGGTGATCGGCCCGCCCGCTTTCGATCAGGGTGATCGCACGCGCCAGGGCCCGGCGTTCGCCGGCGCGGATGCGGGTGGCAAGATCCTCGATATCCATGGGCGGCTCCGCTGCTGCGCGGTCCTTCTCTTGCCGCGTGTGCGGGGGGCTGTCCACCCCTCTGGCCACCCCCCTGCCCGGCCCTCTGGCGAAGCGGGGCGGTTTCGCCCATAACCCAAGGCCATGACGCCCCTGCCCATAGACGCCGCCCTGCCCGACCTGATCGCGGCGCTTGCCCGCGCCGGCCGCGCCGTGCTGCAAGCCCCCCCGGGTGCGGGCAAGACGACGCGGGTGCCGCTGGCGCTGTTGCAGGCGGGCCTGACGGGGGGCCGCATCGTGATGCTGGAACCAAGACGGCTGGCCGCCCGCGCCGCCGCCGAGCGCATGGCCGAGACGCTGGGCGAGGATGTCGGCGAAACGATCGGCTACCGCATCCGCGGCGAGGCCAAGGTCGGACGAAACACCCGCATCGAGGTCGTGACCGAAGGTATCCTGACCCGGATGATCCAGTCCGATCCCGGGCTCGATGGCATCGGCGCGGTCATCTTCGACGAGTTCCACGAACGCTCGCTTGCCGCCGATCTGGGCCTTGCGCTGGCATGGGAGGTGCGCGGCGCACTGCGCGAGGACCTGATCCTGCTGGTGATGTCGGCCACGCTGGACGCCGCCCCGGTGGCCGCCCTTCTGGACGACGCCCCGCTGGTCAGTTCCGAAGGCCGCGCCTTCCCGGTCGAGACCTTCTGGCTCGACCGCCCCCTGCCCAAACGCGCCCGCCTGCCAGAGGCCACGGCCGATCTGGTCGCCCAGGCGCTGGCCGAAACGCAGGGCGGCCTCCTCGTCTTCCTGCCCGGCGAGGGGGAAATCGGCCGCTGCGCCGCCGCCCTTGCCCCCCGCCTGCCGCCCGATTGCCATATCCGCCCGCTTTACGGCGCCCTGCCCTTCGCCGAGCAACACGCCGCGATCCGCCCCGAGCCCGAGGGGCGCAAGATCGTCCTTGCCACCGCCATCGCCGAAACCTCGCTGACGATCGAGGATATCCGCGTCGTCGTCGATGCCGGCCGCGCAAGGCGCGCGCGCTTCGACCCGAATTCGGGCATGGCCCGGCTGGTGACCGAACGCGTCACCCGCGCCGAGGCCGACCAGCGCCGCGGCCGCGCCGGGCGGGTGGCGCCGGGGCGCTGCTACCGGCTCTGGACCCGCGGCGAGGAGGGCGCGCTCGCCGCCTTCCCCCCGCCTGAGATCGTCGCGGGCGACCTGACCGGGCTCGCGCTCGACCTCGCGCTCTGGGGCACGGCCGATCCCGGCGCGCTGGCCCTGCTGACGCCGCCCAATCCCGGCGCTCTGGCCGAGGCGCGCGCGCTGCTCACCGCCCTCGGCGCGCTCGACGGCACAGGCCGCATCACCGATCACGGCCGCGCGCTGGCCGCGCTGCCGCTGCATCCCCGGCTCGGCCACATGCTGGCCATCGCGGGCACACAGGCCGCCCCGCTCGCCGCCCTGCTCGAAGACCGCGACCCGCTGCGCGGCGCAGGCGCCGACCTGACACTGCGCCTGCGCGCGCTGGCCGACCCCCGCGCCGAGACGCCCATCCCGCCCGACCGCGCAACGCT
>NZ_DSDD01000355.1:0-12585 GCF_011048875.1 Rhodovulum sp. | reverse complement strand
GGGGAATTGCGTGAAACTTCTCGTCAATTCAAGCGGCCGCGACCGGATCAGAAATCCAGATTGGCCACGCTCAGCGCGTTCTGCTGGATGAACTCGCGCCGGGGTTCCACGACATCGCCCATCAGCTTGGTGAATATGTCGTCCGCCTCGACCAGATCCTCGATGCGCACCTGAAGCAAGGTGCGCGCCTCGGGATCCAGCGTGGTTTCCCACAACTGGTCGGGGTTCATTTCGCCCAAGCCCTTGTAGCGCTGCAATGTCAGGCCCTTTTCGCCCTCGGTCAGGATCGCGTCCAGCAGCCCGCTGGGCGCGTGAATCGGCTGGTCGCGGTCCTTGCGCACCAGCGCCGCGGTTGCCCCGTAGACCTCCTGCAGCTTTTCAGTGAACCCGCCAAGCCGCCGCGCCTCGGCCGAGCGCAGCACCTGCCCGTCCAGCACGCGGACCTCCTCGACACCGCGCACCACCCGGGCGAAACGCAGACCGTGGTCCTGGGTCGGCCGCCCCTGCCAGCCGCGCTCGTATTCCAAAGCGATCAGGTCCAGCCGCTCCGCCACGCGGTCGGCCACCCCCTGAAGGTCCATGTCGATCTGGCCCGCCAGAAAGGCCCCGGCGATCGCGGCCTGTTCCAGGATATGCGACGGGTAATGCGTCGGGAACGCCTGAAGGACGCGCCGCACCTGCCGCGCCTCCTCGACCACGCGGGCGAGGTCCTGCCCCACGATTTCTTCACCAGAGCCCAGCCGCAGAAACGCGCCCTCGATGCCCATGGCGATCAGGTAATCCTCAAGCGCGGCCTGATCCTTCAGATAGACCTCGGACTTGCCGCGGCTGACCTTGAACAGCGGCGGCTGCGCGATGTAGAGGAAGCCGCCCTCGATCACCTGCGGCATCTGCCGGAAGAAGAACGTCAAGAGAAGCGTGCGGATATGCGCGCCGTCCACATCGGCGTCGGTCATGATGACGATCTTGTGGTAGCGCAGCTTGGAAATGTCGAACTCGTCGCGCCCGATCCCGGTGCCGAGTGCGGTGATCAGCGTGCCGATCTCCTGGCTGGACAGCATCCGGTCAAAGCGCGCGCGTTCGACGTTCAGAATCTTGCCTCTGAGCGGCAGCACCGCCTGATTGGCACGCGCCCGTCCCTGTTTGGCCGATCCGCCCGCGCTGTCGCCCTCGACGAGGAAGATTTCCGATTTCGCCGGATCGCGTTCCTGGCAATCGGCCAGCTTGCCGGGCAGGCTGGCCACGTCCATCGCCGTCTTGCGCCGGGTCAGTTCGCGCGCCTTGCGCGCTGCCTCCCGGGCCAGGGCCGCCTCGATGATCTTGCCGACAATCTGGCGGGCCTGCTGCGGGTTCTCCTCGAACCATTCGGCCAACTTCTCGTTCACCAGGCTCTCGACCGCGGGCCGCACTTCGGAACTGACCAGCTTGTCCTTGGTCTGGGAACTGAATTTCGGGTCAGGCACCTTGACCGACAGCACGCAGGTCAGCCCCTCGCGCGCGTCGTCCCCGGTGAAGTTGACCTTCTCGCGCTTGGCGATCCCGCTCGACATCGCGTAATTGTTGATCGTCCGTGTCAGCGCACCCCGAAAGCCCGCAAGGTGGGTGCCACCGTCGCGCTGGGGGATGTTGTTGGTAAAGGGCAGCACCGTCTCGTGGTAGCTGTCGTTCCACCACATCGCGATCTCGACACCGATCCCGTCACGTTCGCCCACGATGAAGATCGGCTCGGCCATCACCGGGGTCTTGTGCCGGTCGAGATAGCGCACGAATTCGCGCACGCCGCCTTCGTAGAACAGTTCGGACCGCAGCGGCTCGGCCGGGCGCTTGTCCTCCAGCACGATGCGCACGCCCGAGTTCAGGAAGGCGAGTTCCCGCAGCCGGTTCTCCAGCGTCTTGAAGCTGTAGTCGAGGTTCGAGAAGGTATCGAGCGATGCCAGGAACCGCACCTCGGTCCCCTTGCGCCCCTCGGACGGCCCGACCACGCGCAGATGCTCGACGGTGTCGCCACGCTCGAACCGGACGAAATGCTCCTTGCCATCGCGCCAGATCCTGAGTTCCAGCCAGTCCGACAGCGCGTTCACCACCGACACGCCCACGCCGTGCAGACCGCCCGACACCTTGTAGCTGTTCTGGTCGAATTTGCCCCCCGCGTGCAACTGGGTCATGATGACCTCGGCAGCCGAGACGCCCTCTTCCTCGTGGATGCCGACCGGGATACCCCGGCCGTTGTCGCTGACCGACACGCTGGAATCGGCGTGGATCTTCACGCTGACACGATCGGCATGGCCCGCCAGCGCCTCATCGATGCCGTTGTCCACCACCTCGTAGACCATGTGGTGCAGGCCCGAGCCGTCGTCGGTATCGCCGATATACATCCCCGGGCGCTTGCGTACCGCCTCCAGGCCCTTGAGAACCTTGATGGCATCGGCGCCATATTCCTCAGCCTGCCGCGCGTTTTCCGCCATGTCAGCGTTCCTTTTTCTTCTGCGCGATTTATACGGTCTCGTGGTGGGAATGTCACGCGCCGCCCACAATATTTGGTGTCAGGTGAACGGGATCACCAGCCCCACCAGGATCAGCAGCCCGCCCGCAATGCGGTTCGTCCGCCTGAGCACCGTGGGCGAGCTCAGCGTCCGCCGCGCCCGGTCGACGAACAGCGCGAAGACCAGGTTCCCGGCGAACGGCACCGCCATCGAGATCGCGGCCCCGGCATGGCGGATCAGAAGGACGCCCATGACCAGGAACACAAGGCTTGCCACATAGCGCAGCACGACGAGGATCTCGCCATGGGACGAGACCACCCAGCTGACCCCAAGGATCGCCAGAAGCGGCCAGAGCGCATCGCCGATCACCACGCCCAGCGCCAGCGGCCAGGCCGCCCGGAACCCGCCCGCGCCGCCATTGCCACACAGACCGGAACGGGCGTCAGGAACAGAACGAACATCGTTCCCGCATAAAGCAACAGTTCCGAACCCGTCACATTCACCGCATTTCTCTCTCCACCACATGGCTTGTGCCATCGGTTTCAATGACTTCCAGATATTGCGCCCGGCCGCCCAGCGTCTCGAACAGCTCCGCCCCGGTCCCCGTCATCCAGGCCTGCGCCCCCAGCGTACAGATCTCGTCGTAAAGCGCTGCCCGCCGCCCCGCATCCAGATGCGCCGCCACCTCGTCCAGCAACAGCAGCGGCGGCGCCCCGAAATCGGCGGCCAGCGCGCGCGCATTGGCCAGGATCAGCGCGATCAACAGCGCCTTCTGCTCGCCGGTCGAACAGTGCCGCGCCGGAACGCCCTTGGCGGCGAACACGGCCTCAAGATCGGCGCGATGCGGCCCGGTCAGCGTCCGCCCCGCCGCCATGTCGCGCCCCCGCCCCGCCGCCAGCGCGCCCGAGAGCGCCTCGGCCGTTTCGGGATCGGCCCCGTCAGGCCCCGACAACGCCAGGTCCGCCGCCGGAAAGGCCGTCTCGGCCCCGGCCTGCGCCGCCGCCAGACGCGCCAGAGCCGAGCGCCGATTCATCCCGATCGCCGCGCCCGCCTCGGCCATCTGCCCTTCGAGCGCGGCGAACCAATGGGCATCCCGCACCTCGTCCCGCAGCAGCCGGTTGCGCTCGCGCATGGTCTTGTCATAGGCCAGCACGGCCTCGGCATGGGCGGGCTCGAAACTCAGCGCGATCCGGTCCAGGAACCGCCGCCGCCCCTCGGCCCCCTCGATCCACAGCCGGTCCATCGCGGGCACCAGCCACAGCACCCGCGCGATCCGCCCAAGCGCCACCTGCGCCGCCGCCTTGCCGTCGATCCGCACCTGCCGCGTTCCGCCGGGCTCGGCCCAGGTCTCGACCTCATGGACCTGACCGGGCACGTCCAGAACCGCGCCGACCTTCCAGCCCAGCGCCCCCGGCGCCCGTGCCAGATCCTCGGCCGCCGCCCGGCGCAGGCCCCGACCCGGCGACAACAGCGACACCGCTTCCAGAAGATTGGTCTTGCCCGCGCCGTTCGGTCCGAAGATCGCCACCGGCCGCCCGTCCAGCGCCAGCCGCGCCCGCGAATGCGAGCGGAACTGGGCCAGCGTCAAGCCTGTCACCGCGAGCCTGAGCACGCCCCGTCCTTCTTCTGGCCGGAAATATCCCCGCCGGAGGCAATCCGGCGAAGAAGGGCTAGACCCGCATCGGCATCACGACATAGACCGCAGAGCTGTCATTGCCCTCGCGCATCAAGGTCGGATCGCCCGCCGAGTTGAACAGGAACACCGCGTTCTCGCGGTCCACCTGGCTGGCGATTTCCAGCAGGTATTTCGCGTTGAATCCGATCTCCAGCCGCTCGTCGCCATAGGCCACGGCCAGTTCCTCCTCGGCGGCGCCGCTGTCGGGGGCATTGACCGACAGCGTCAGCCGGTCCTCCTCGAGCGCCAGCTTGACCGCGCGCGAGCGTTCCGAACTGACCGTCGCCACGCGGTCCACCGCCTGGGCGAATTCGGCGGCATCCACCTCGAGCCGGCGGGTGTTCCCGGTCGGGATGACCCGGCTGTAATCGGGGAAGGTGCCGTCGATCACCTTGGATATCAGCGTGATCTCGGGCGTCGCGAACCGCACCTTGGTCTCGGACACCGAGACCGCGATCTGCGCCTCGTCATCGTCCAGCAGCTTGCGCAGCTCGCCCACCGTCTTGCGCGGCACGATCACGCCCGGCATCGTCTCGGCCCCTTCGGGCAGGGCTGCGTCGATTCGCGCCAGCCGGTGGCCGTCGGTCGCAACGCAGCGCAGCACCCGGCCACCCTCGCCATCGGCGACATGCATGTAGACGCCGTTCAGGTAATAGCGGGTCTCCTCGGTCGAGATCGCGAATTTCGACTTGTCGAACAACCGCCGAAGGACCGGGGCGGCGGCCGCGAAATTCGACGAATATTCGGCCGTAGCCATCACCGGGAAATCCTCGCGCGGCAGCGTGGCCAGCGTGAAATGCGATCGCCCGGCCCGCACCGTCATCCGCCCCGCGGCCCCATCATCGGCCAGTTCGACCAGCGCGCCATCGGGCAGCTTGCGCACGATCTCGTGCAGGGTCACCGCGGGCACCGTGGTCGCGCCCGCCCGCTCGACCTGGGCGGACACCTTATCGACCACCTCGATATCCAGGTCGGTAGCGCGAAAGCTGACCTTGTCCCCCTCGGCCTCGATCAGCACATTGGCAAGGATCGGGATCGTGTTGCGCCGCTCGACCACAGATTGCGCCTGCCCGACCGCCCGAAGCAGCGTGCCGCGTTCTATGCTGAATTTCATGCCCTCGCTCCTCATGCCGACGGGACGCGAACCGTAGCGGTTCCGCCCCCCGGCTCAAGCGTTTTCTGGACTGTCCGAGACTTTCGCAGGGGCGTCAAGGTCATCGCCGTGCGCCGGTCATCCTTCCAGTGTGCGGCGCAGCATTTCCAGATCCTCGGCAATCTGCGAGTCCTGGCTGCGCAACTCCTCGATGCGCTTGACCGCGTGCATGACCGTAGTGTGGTCGCGCCCGCCGAAACGCCGCCCGATCTCGGGCAGACTGCGCTGGGTCAGTTGCTTGGACAGCCACATCGCGATCTGGCGCGGACGGGCGATGGTGCGGTGGCGTTTCGGACCCACCATGTCGGCCAGCCGCATGTTGTAATGTTCGCTGACCTTGCGCTGGATCTCTTCGACCGTGACCTTGCGCTCGGAGGCCCGCAGGATGTCGGCCAGGCAATCCTGCGCAAGGTCCAGCGTGATTTCCTTGCCCACCAGCGAGGCAAAGGCGAAGAGCCGCGTCAGGGCGCCTTCCAGGACCCGGACATTCGTGGTGATCCGGTGCGCAAGGAACTCCAGCACCCCGTCAGAGATCAACAGGCCGGGATATTGCTGGCGATACATGTCCACCTTCTGCTGCAGGATCCCGAGGCGCAGCTCGTAATCGGTGGGGTGCAGGTCCACCACCAGCCCGCATTGCAGGCGGCTCTTGATGCGGTCCTCGAGATCCTTGATCTCGCCCGGCGCGCGGTCGGCCGAGATGACGATCTGCTTGCCCTGATCAACCAACGCGTTGAAGGTGTGGAAGAATTCCTCCTGCGTGCTGTCCTTGCCGGCGATGAACTGGACGTCGTCCACCATCAGCACGTCGACCGAGCGGAACAGCGACTTGAAGCCCATCATGTCGCGCTCCCGCAGCGCCTGCACGAAGCGGTACATGAACTGTTCCGCCGACAGATAGACGACTTTCGCCTCGGGCACACGCTCGCGCAGCTCCCAGGCAATGGCATGCATCAGATGGGTCTTGCCGAGGCCGACGCCGCCATAGAGGAAAAGCGGGTTGAAGGTCACCGTCCCACCCTCGGACACGCGGCGCGCCGCGGCATGGGCCAGTTCGTTCGGCTTGCCGGTGACGAAGGTCTCGAAGGTGAACCGGGCATCGAGCGGGGCGCCGGGCAGGTCACCCTCGGCGCGCGGCTCGGACTGCGGTGCGGGTCGCGGCGCCGCGGCAGCGGACGTTTTCGCATCGGACACGGCGAATTCCAGCCGGTCGACCGCAATGCCGTTGCGGGCCAGATGCTCGACGATCCGGTCCCCGAAATTCCGTTTAACCCATTCCCCGACGAAATTCGTCGGCACACCGAACCGTGCGACCCCGTTCTCGAGTGCCCGGAACTCGAGGGGTGCGATCCAGGTCACATAGTTGTTCTTTCCGATCGTATTCTCGAGGTCCTTGCACACACGTCCCCAGGTGTCTTCTGTCATTTTCGCCCGCTTTCGCTCCGTCCCAAATCATCCGGCCGACGAACGCCCCGTGCCATTCAGGCTACAGGCATCCGCCTCCCGCGCCCACGCGACGAGAGTGGTCAAAGACCCCACCCACGGCAGCCGGAAAGAAGAGCATGCGACAACGTGGCCGGTCACACCCGATTCCCGGGCGCCGGCATTCGTTTCGTCCTGCTCCGCTTCCGCGCGGGCACAAATGGACGTGAGGCCCAAGCGGTTCCGGTCATTGTCTGACGGAAACGCCTGTGTCGCGTCCGATCTTCGCGGATCCCCTCATCGCGAATTCCGGATTGCACCCCGAAGACGCCCCGGCCATACACCCTTGGCCTTTGGAACGTCCGCGGGGGCCGCGTGAGCCATGCCCCCCCAAGTCGAATGAATCGCTTGAAAGACGGTAGACCGCCCCTCGTGAGGGGCGCAACAGAACTTCGGCCTTGACGGAAGCTTTGCCGGAAACGAATCCGGACCCCGTGTCCGGACCGCCACGCGGGCGCAGTGATGGGCCCGAAAGCAAAAGGGGCGTGGCCTGCGCCACGCCCCTGAAATACCTTGTTTTTATGGCCGATCAGGCCCCCAGAGCCTTCACCCGGGCCGATAGCCGCGAGATCTTGCGGGCGGCGGTGTTCTTGTGGACGACGCCTTTTGTCACGCCGCGCATCAGTTCGGGTTGGGCGAGGCGGAGGGCGGCGGTGGCGGCGGCCTGGTCGCCGGTCGCGATGGCCTCCTCGACCTTGCGCAGGAAGGTGCGGATGCGCGAGCGGCGGGCCTTGTTCACCGCGGTGCGGCGTTCGATCTGGCGGGCGCGTTTCTTGGCCTGGGGCGAATTTGCCATGGTTTTCAGATACCTCTGTGTCCGGGTCGTCGTTCAAATCCTCGCGCGACGAGTTCCCGGCCGGGTGTCCAGATCACCGGCTGATTCCGGCCAGAGCGGGCCTCACGCGCATGTCAGGCGGGCCGTATAGGCCAGATCGGGGCGAAAGGAAACCCGAAAAGCAGGATCGGATTTCCATCGGACTTTCATCGGACTTCCGTCGGACCGGGCCCTACTTGTCGCGGAACTGCGGTTCGCGCTTTTCGACGAAGGCTTGCATGCCCTCGGTCTGGTCCTCGGTGGCGAACATCATGTGGAACATCCGCCGTTCGAACAGCAGCCCCTCGCGCAGCGTCGTCTCGTAGCTGCGGTTGACGCATTCCTTGACGGCCATCGCGGTCAGCGCCGATTTCTCGGCGATCTTCTGGGCGGCGCCCATCGCCTCTTCCATCAGCTTCTTGGCGGGCACCACGCGGCTGACCAGCCCCGAGTGTTCCGCCTCTTCGGCATCCATGAAGCGGCCGGTCAGGTGCATGTCCATCGCCTTGGACTTGCCGATGATACGGGTCAGCCGCTGGGTGCCGCCGATGCCCGCGACCACGCCCAGATTGATCTCGGGCTGGCCGAATTTCGCGGTGTCGGCGGCGATGATGAAATCGCACATCAGGGCCAGTTCGCAGCCCCCGCCCAGGCAATAGCCCGACACGGCCGCGATGATCGGCTTGCGGCAGGCCAGGAAGCGTTCGGTCTCGGGGGTGAACAGGTCGCCCGCGAAGACGTCGACAAAGCTTTTCTGGCTCATCTCGCGGATATCGGCCCCGGCGGCGAACGCCTTTTCCGAGCCGGTCAGCACGATGCAGCGCACCTTGTCATTGGCATTGGCCTGGGCCACCGCGTCGGCCAGTTCGGCCATCAGTTCGCTGTTGAGCGCGTTCAGCGCGTCGGGCCGGTTCAGCCGGATCAGCGCGACATGGTCTTCGATCTCGACGATCAGCGTCTTGTAAGCCATCTGGAACTCGCCTCCGTTCCGTTCGGAGCCGAACCCTTAACCGTCTGGCCCGGGCTTTCAAGCTATCTTTGGCATCGCGGACAGTAGTAGGTCGAGCGCCCGGACTGCACGATGCGCCCGATGGTGCCGGGGCAACCGGGTGTCGGGCAGGGCGCGCCCGCGCGGCCATAGGCGCGGAACGCATGCTGGAAATAGCCGAGTTCCCCGTCGGTTCGGCGGTAATCGCGCAAGGACGATCCGCCCGCCTCGATCGCCTCGGCCAGAACGTCGCGGATCACGGGCACGAGGCTTGCCGCGCGGGGCGCGGCAATCCGGCCCGCCTGTCGTTTCGGCGAGATGCCCGCGCGGTGCAGCGCCTCGCAGACATAGATATTGCCCAGCCCCGCCACGACATGCTGATCCAGCAGCGCGGCCTTGATCGGCGTCATCCGGCCCCTGAGACGGGCCACCAGATAGGGTTCGTCGAAGGCGTTGCCCAGGGGTTCCGGGCCAAGCCCCGCCAGCAGGCGGTGGGTTTCAAGGCGGTCGGTGGCGATCAGATCCATCGCGCCGAAGCGGCGGGGGTCGTTGAAGGTGATGCGCGCGCCGCCCTCGATGTCGAGAACGACATGATCGTGTTTCTCGGGCGCGGGATGGGCGTGGACGAACTCGCCCGGCATCTGCCCCGAGACCAGCACCCGGCCCGACATGCCCAGATGCCAGATCAGCGTCTCGCCGGTGTCGAGATCGGCCAGCAGGTATTTCGACCGCCGCCCCAGCCGGATCACCCGCGCGCCGGTCAGCCGGTCGGCCATTCCTTCGGGAAAGGGCCAGCGCAGGTCGGGGCGGTTGACCTGTGCGCGGGCGATCATCCGGCCTTCCAGCACCGGGGACAGGCCGCGACGCACTGTCTCTACCTCTGGCAATTCGGGCATCGGGGCCTTCCTTGTGGTCCGCTTCGCATTGTAGTCCCCGCAGGGCGCCCTATAAGAAGGGCGCGGCAGATCAACGGCAAGGCCCATGACAGAGCAAGCCCAGAACACCACGCATTTCGGTTTCCAGACTGTGCCCGAAGAGGAAAAGGCGGGGATGGTGCACGGGGTCTTTACCCGCGTCGCCTCGCGCTATGACCTGATGAACGATTTGATGTCGGCGGGCATTCACCGCATCTGGAAGGATGCGATGATGGACTGGCTGGCGCCGCAGCCCTGGCAACGGCTGCTGGATGTGGCCGGCGGCACGGGCGATATCGCGTTCCGGTTCCTCAAGCGCGCGCCGGGGGCGCAGGTGGTGGTCTGCGACCTGACCGAGTCGATGCTGGTCGAGGGCCGGAAGCGCGCCGAGGCCGAGCGACTGAGCGACGATCTGGACTGGGTGGTGGGCGACGCGATGGCCCTGCCCTTCGAGACCGGCAGTTTCGACGTGGTCACGAACGCCTTCGGCACCCGCAATGTCACCCGCATCCAGGACTGGCTGAACGAGGCCTACCGGGTGCTGAAGCCCGGCGGGCGGCTGATGGTTCTGGAATTCAGCCAGATGCCCAACCCGATGCTGCAATGGGCCTATGACCGCTATTCCTTCAACGTGATCCCGGTGATGGGGCAGATCGTGGCGAATGATCGCGGCAGCTATCAATACCTGGTGGAATCGATCCGCAAGTTCCCCGATCAGGACACGTTTGCCGACATGATCCGGCGGGCGGGGTTCGAGCAGGTGAAATACCGCAACATGTCGATGGGCATCGCGGCGCTGCATTCGGGCTGGAAGATTTAGGTGCGCGGTCCCCACAATATCGTCCGGCTGGTGCAGACGCTGGCCACCTTCGAGCGCACGGGCGCGAACCGCTTTGTCCTTGAGGCGATGGAGGCACCTGCCAGCGTGCGGGTGGCGGCGCGCATCCTGGGCTGGCCGTTCAAGGTGCTGGGCAAGAAGGGCGATCCCGATCAGCCCCCGGTGACGCGGGCGCTGACCGCGCTGGGGCCGGCCTATATCAAGTTCGGCCAGATCCTCTCGACCCGGCCCGACGTGGTGGGCAACGAGATGGCGGAGCGGTTGCGCGTGTTGCAGGACAAGCTGCCGCCGTTTCCGATCGAGGTGGCGAAGGAAACCGTGAGCCAGGAACTCGGCCGGCCGGCGGACGAGCTGTTCTCCGAGTTTTCCGAACCGATCGCCGCAGCCTCGGTCGCGCAGGTGCACAAGGCGCGGGTGCGCGAGACCGGGGAACTGGTGGCGGTCAAGGTGCTGCGGCCGAATATCGAGCGCGATTTCCGCAAGGATATCGATGCGTTCTACCTGGCGGCCTCGACCATCGAGATCCTCGCGCCGTTCTCGCGGCGGCTGCGGCCTACGGACGTGATCGCGCATTTCGACAGCGTGGTGGCGGGCGAGCTGGACCTGCGGATCGAGACGGCGGCGGCGGGCGAGTTCGCGGCGAATACCGAGGGCGATGCGGGCTTCGTCGTGCCGCGGGTGATCTGGCCGCTGTCGGGCAAACGGGTGATGACGCTGGGCTGGTGCGAGGGCGAGCCGATCGGCGACGACGCCGCGCTGGACGCCGCGGGCCACGACCGCCGCGCGCTGGGCGAGCGGGTGCTGTCGATGTTCTTGCGGCACGCGCTGCGCGACGGGTTCTTCCATGCCGACATGCACCAGGGCAACATGAAGGTCGCGCCGAACGGCGATATCTTGGTGTTCGATTTCGGCATCATGGGGCGGATCGACGAATATACCCGCCGGGTCTACGCCGAGATCCTGTTTGGCTTCATCCGGCGCGATTACCGCCGGGTGGCCGAGGTGCATTTCGAGGCCGGATACGTTCCATATGACCGCGATATCGACGAGTTCGCGCAGGCGTTGCGCTCAGTCGGCGAGCCGATCTTCGGGATGGACGCCACCCACATCTCTATGGCCCGGCTGCTGGCCTATCTCTTCGAGGTCACCGAACGCTTCGGCATGGCGACGCGGACCGAACTGATCCTGCTGCAGCGCACGATGGTCGTGGTCGAGGGGGTGTCGCGGTCGCTGAACCCGTCGATCAATATCTGGGAAGTCGCCCGGCCCATCGTCGAGGACTACATCAAGCAGTATATCGGACCCAAGGCGCTGATCCGGGATCTGAGGCGCACCGCGCTGGTGCTGGCGCGATTCGGCCCGCGGCTGCCGGAAATGGCCGAGGCCGCGCTGATCCGCCAGTCGCACCCGCCACCCGAGCCGACGCGATCCGGGGCGCTGAAGCTCGCCTTGTGGGCGGGGCTGGGCGCGGTGGCGGGCGGTGCGGCGGTGGCGCTGCTGGTCTGAGCGACCTCAGCCCGGCTGGCGCAGCGCGGTCACGTTGCTGGCCGATGTCTCGCCGCCGCCTTGGAAGACCAGCTTGACGCCGCTGGCATCGCTGCGCACCTCGACGATGGGGGCATAGATCTCGGCCACGCTTTCGCCGATGCGTGCGCCTTCCGAAAAGCTCTCGACGACGAAACTGTAGTTTCCGGGGGCGAGCATCTTGCCGTCCTGTCCCATGCCGGTCCATTGCACCGCCATGCCATCGGGGGCGATGGGCAGGCGCTGCACCTCGCGTCCGCCGGCATCTCGCACGACAAGCTGGGCGCTGTCGGCCGCAAGGTCGGGCCGGGGCAGGACCGTGACCGGCGCGCCCGTGAACTGTGCGGGCACCGCGGCGCGCCCCTCCATCCCGACCCAGGTGCCATATTGCGCGAGCCCGGCGCCGCCCATGTTCTCGGTCAGCTGCTTGAGCAGGTCGTTGGTGCGCACCTGCTGCTCGACCCCGGAAAAGGTCGCAAGCTGCACCGCGTAATCGGTCGACTCGATCGGGTTCATCGGATCCTGGTTCTGCATCTGGACCGTCAGCATGCGCAGGAAGGTTTCGAAATCGCTGCTGATATTGGCGGCCTTGGCGCTGGGCGAGGCGGCGGTGGGGGTCGAGGTCGCGGCGCTGGCGGCGGCCGGGTAGGTCACGCTGGTCATCTGGGTCACTCCGTTCAAAGGCGCAGGTCGAGCCCGCCTGCGGCCATGCTC